>DATHFI010000186.1:0-24510 GCA_035490275.1 Planctomycetota bacterium | reverse complement strand
GAGTACATCGCGCAGGAGGAGATGGATCGATTCTCGGGATTCTGGTGGAGCCGCGACGGGCGCTTCCTCGCCTACGAGCAGGCGGACGATCGTCACATTCCCGAGTACATCATCCCCCATCTCGGGAGCGACGCCCCGGCCTTCGAGCGCCATCGCTACCCGTTCGCGGGCGCGGAGAATGCGCGCGTCCGTCTCGGCGTCGTGCCCGCCGCGGGCGGCCCCACGGTCTGGATGGATCTCGGCGGGTACGAGTACCTCGCGCGCGTCGCGTGGCATCCCGACGGGCGGCTCACGGCCCAGCTCCAGACCCGCGACCAGAAACGGCTGGAGCTACGGGCCTTCGATTCCGCGACCGGCAAAGGCGCGGCCCTCCTCGTCGAGGAGTCGGACCTCTGGATCAACCTGCACAACGATCTTCGCTTCGTGCCGGAGACGGGCGAGTTCCTGTGGGCCTCCGAGCGGAGCGGATTCAAGCACCTCGGACTGCGCCGCGCGGACGGGTCGCTCGCCCGGGTTCTCACCTCGGGACCGTGGGCCGTCGACTCGGTGCAGGGCTTCGATCCGAAGGGCCGGCGCCTGGCTTTTACGGCGGCGAATCCCGTGACCGAGTGCCAGGTCTTCGTCGTGAGTCTCGACGGCGGCGAGCCGGTCCGTCTCACCAAGGAGCCGGGGATCCACCAGGCCGTTTTCTCGAAGGACTTTGCTTCCTGGGTCGACGTCCACGATTCGCGGACGACCCCGTTCTCGGTCCAGATCAAGAATCCCGATCGCGAGGTGCACGCTTCGGCCACGGTCGACCTGCCGCTCGTGACGCCGGAGATTTTCTCGTTCCGCTCGCGGGACGGCGTGGAGCTCCTCGGGATGCTCTACAAGCCCGCGAAGCTTCCCGCGCCGCTCGTCGTGCAGGTGTACGGCGGCCCGCACGTGCAGACGGTGGTGGACTCGTGGCTCGCCACGGTCGAAATGAGGGCGCAGTTCCTCGCGAAGGAAGGGTTCCTCGTGATGCGCGTGGACAATCGCGGCTCCGCGCGTCGCGGGCTGGCGTTCGAGGGCGCGATCGCGCGCCGGATGGGATCGATCGAGGTGAGCGACCAGGTCGACGGGGTGAACTTCGCGAAGTCGCGCGGTTGGGTCGACGGCGACCGCGTGGGGATCTACGGCTGGAGCTACGGCGGGTACATGACGCTGATGGGCCTCCTCAAGGCGCCCGAGGTCTTCAAGGCGGGCGTCGCGGGCGCCCCGAATGCGGACACGGCGGGCTACGACACGCACTACACCGAGCGGTACATGGGGACGCCCCAGGAGAATCTGGAAGGCTATCGCGACGCAAGTTGCCTGACGTTCGCCGACAGGCTGCGGGGAAAGCTCCTCCTCATCCACGGCATGCTCGACGAGAACGTCCACTTCCGCCACACGGCGCGGTTCATCAACGCCTTGGTGAAGGCGAACCGGCCGTACGAACTCCTCCTCTACCCCGAGGAGAGGCATATGCCGAGGAGCGAAATGGACCGGCGGAACATGGAAGAACGGATCGTGGAGTTCTTCAAGAAAAGTCTGTAGGGACGCATCCCGCATTCCGCCCCGGTGACGGCGATTCAAGGCGAAACGAGGCCGTTTCCGACCGCAACGCGCAATTCGCACTCGCCGTCTGCCGGTTCATCCTCCAGTCCCCCAATGCCTTGGAGCTGGTCCCGGAGGCACGGTTTCTGCGCTTCCCGTGGAGTGCGAAGCGCGCGCCGAGGGTAGAATGGGATCGATGGCCGATCTCAAGACGCGACCGAGAAAGACGGTCGACGACTTCATGAAGCTCCCTGAAGGCACGCTCGCCGAGCTGATCGACGGGGAGATCTTCATGTCCGTGGCGCCGCGCGTGCCCCATCAGGGGGTCATTCTGAACTTGGCCATGGCTCTTACGGTTTTCGCCCATCCAAGGCGCCTCGGCCGGGTCGTGCTCTCTCCCATGGATGTCCACCTGCCGTCCGGGGACATCGTCGAGCCTGATCTGATCTTCGTCCGCCGGGAAAATCTGGCCATCATCCAGGATTGGGTTCGCGGCGTGCCCGACCTTCTCGTGGAAGTCCTCTCGCCCTCGCACCCCGAGCGCGACCTGATCGTGAAACGCGACCTGTACGCGCGTAACGGGGTGGGGGAATACTGGATCGTCGACCCCGCCGACCGGAGCGTGCAGATTCTGAAGCTCTCGGGAAATCGCTATGAGCCCGCGGGGTACCGGAAGGGGGATCAGGCGCTGGCCACCGACCTGCTCCCCGGCCTGGCGCTGATCGTGGAAAGTCTGTTCGAGTAGGTCGGCGCCGTCACTTCCCCAGCTCGCGGCCGACCCGCTGCCTGCGCAGGTCCTCGAGCGGGGTAAGCTCCGCGGAGGGGCCGAGCCGGAACCACGCCTTCCCCTCCTGGATCCGCACGTCGGTGATCCAGGCGTTCGACGCGCCCAGGGTGCGGGCGCGGAAGGGGGGATCGGACCACGGGGTGAGGCGGTCGCGCGCCTCGGTGGGCAGGATGGCGGCGAGCTCGATCGGCCGCCCGCCGCCCGTGTGCCACACGAGGAGCGCCCGGCCCCGGAACTCGAGGACGACCGCCTCTTTCCCGTCCTTGTTCACCGGCACCTTCACGGCGGCGAGCCCCGGGGCGAGGCTGTAGGCCCCCTCGGACGCGGGGTCGTGGACGAGCGGCGGGATCCACCCGAGCACCTCGCGGCAGACCGCGCAGAGGGGCCCGGGCCGCGGGTCTTCCTTCGTGGCGTCGAGGTAGCCCGTCCCCATCAGGCACCACCGCCCGACCTTCGCCTCGCGGTCGCCGTACTTGTCCTCGAGCTTGAGCAGGTGGCCCGTCTCGTGGGCCGCGATGCCGAACCACCGGTGGTCGCCCGTCTCGGGCATGAGCACGTAGTCCACCGTCTTTCCGCCGACGCGCATCGTCGATTCGTGGGGCCAGAGCCCGGTTTTCGGCGATCCGATCCCGCCCGCCGCGATCAGGATAAACGCGTCCGCCCCCTCGAGGTCTTCCGCTTTCAGGACCCGCCCGACGATCTTCTGCTCGGCGGCCGAGCCCGCGGCCGCGGCGGCCAGTTCGGATCGCGGGACGTCCGCCGCGCGCGCCTCGAGAAGCGCGGCTTCCAGCTCGAAAACCCCGCCGGACTGCCCGCGATAGTAGGCGGCCAGGGGATCGAGAAGCGCCGCGCGGAGGTCGCCGCGGGAGGCCGGCGCGCCGGTGAACGAAAGCGGGATCGCCTTGATCCGGAATCGGACCTTGTCGGGGGCGAGCCGGGGGGCGACGGCGCGGTAGCCCTTGGTTTCATCGCGGGTGAGGGGTTTTTTGGCGGCGATGCGGGCGCGGTCGGCCTTGAGCGCCGCATCCAATTCGGCATCCTGGGGAATAAGGAGGGTGAGAATCGCGAAAGCGACTACTGGCTTGAGGCTTGAAGCTTGGAGCTTGGAGCTCACTTCTTCTCGGGATCGCGGGGACGGAAGGCGTTCAGGAGCGCCTTCAACCCCTTCTCGTTGTCCTTCACGTACTTCGTCTGGGCGTATTTCGTCGTCAGTTCCAGGAGCAGCCGGGCGACTTCCGGCCGCTGCTCCTCGCCCTTCGGGATGAGCGTCAGCACCCTCGCGTGGAGCTGTTTCGCCGCCTCCTCGTCCTCCGCCGTGGGCCCCTTCGGAGCGGGCCCGCCGTTGGGGGCGGCCATCGACTTCTTCAGCTCGCGCCATTCGCGGACCAGCTTCACCGCCTCGGGGTCGTCCCCGCCGAGCGCGACGTACTTGTCGTAGTGCTCCATCGCCATGATCTGCTGGTCCTCGAGCCGGTGGAGGTAGATGTGTCCCAGGACGAACTCCGGCTCGGCGTCGCGCGGATCGACGCGGGTGCACTCGACGAGGTCCTTGGCGGCGTCGATATACCGCTTCATCTTCAGGCGGATCATGGCGCGGTTGAAGAGGGCGTCGCGGTGGGCGGGGTTGAGCTGGATCGCCGTGGAGTAATCCGCCTCGGCCTGCCGCAGCCACTCGCGCCGGCGGTTGGGCTCGTCGGACCCCGCGGGACGTTTCGCGTAGGCGTTGCCGCGCCGGTACCACGTGTCGGCGGCCCCGGGGTTCAGCTCGAGGGCGCGGGTATAGATGTCGATGGCCCGGCCGTGATCCCCCTCCTTGAGCGCGGCATCCCCCTCCTCCCGGAGGAAGGTGGACTGCTCGGCGTTGACCTCCTCGATCGGGCGCGAGGAGCAGGCGGCCAGGAGGAGGAGCGGACCGCAAAGGAAGAATCGCTTCATGGACCTAGTTCCGGAGCCTCTGTAGCCACCGGTCGCCGCCGTCCTCCACGTCGCCGTCGTCGATGAGCTTCAGCTTCGCCTTCTCGAGCTCGGTGATCTCCTCCAGCTGGGCGGACGTGTAGGAGACGAGCGGCGTCAGGAAGATCATCAGCTCGCGCTTCACCGTCTGCTTGATCGTGTTGGAGAAGAGGAAGCCGAGGATCGGGATGTCGCCCAGGATCGGGACCTTGGAGACGGTGTTCGACTCGCTCTCGCGGATCAGGCCGCCGATGACCACCGTCTGGCCGGTCCGCGCGGCGACCGTCGTGTTCGCGTAGTTGACGTTGAAGGTCGGCGAGGTCGCGCCCGGGGTGATGACGACCGCCTCGGAGGCGGGCGCGATGTCCGAGATCTCGGGGTGGACGTCCATCGTCACGAGCCCGTCGAAGTTGATGTGGGGCGTCACCTCGAGGAGGATGCCGACCGACTCGTACTGGACCGTGTTCACCGTGTTCCCGAGCTCGTTGATCGTCGAGTTCGTGATGCGCGGCACTTCCTTGCCGACGTTGATGTTCGCGGTCTCGTTGTCGAGGACGAGGATCCGCGGCGTCGCCAGGACCTTGAGCTTGCCTTCATCGGCGAAGGCGTTGAGGGCGGCCTTCATCTCCTTGCCCGTGAGGAGCGTCGCCAGCCCCTGCGTGGGCAGGTCGAAGTCCGTGCCGTGGCGCTGGGTGATCGGGGCGCCGCTCACGCGGAACTTGTTCTCCCAGAACCCCTCGACGCCGAAGCGGGTGTCCTTGTCGAGCGTGACCTCGGCGATGAGCACCTTGATGAGGACCTGCGGGCGGGCCCGGTCGAGATTCTGGACGATGCTCCGGATCGCCTCGAGGTTGCGCGGCGAGGTGCGGACCACGAGCGAGTTCGTCGCGGCGTCCGCCTGCACGTCGGCCTGGCCCTCAATGGCGCGGCGCGCCTCCTCCTGGTCCGGGGTCTCCTGGGAGGGCGGGGGCGGCTGCTGGACCGCCGGAGGGGTCGGGTCCTGGTCCGAGAGCGGACCGAGGTTGCGCGTGCTCGCGCCGCCGCTCTGGCGGGTGGCCGGGCGGCTGTTCGTGTTCGCGTTCCGGTTGGTCGAGTTGGTGTTCGTGTTGGTGCGATTTCCCGTCGTCGAGGTGCTGCCGCCGCGGAGCAGCTGCTGAAGGACCTGGGCCACGTCGGCGGCTTTCGCGTTGCGGAGATCGATGACGTACGTGCTCATCGTCTCGGTCGGGTTCCGGTCGAGCTGGGAGACAATCTCGTCGATGACGGCGATGTAATCCTCGCTCGCCTTGACGATGACCGACCTCGTGCGGGTGTCGCCGGTGATTTCCATCTCCATGCTCGGCGCGAGGGCGCTGCTCCCCCCGGTGGTCGAGGTCCGGTTGCCGAACATGAAGGGATTCTGGTTGCCCTGCTGCTGCTGCTGCTGCTGGGGCCGGCCGGCGTTCTGGGTCGCCGTGATCTGGGGCCGGAACATCTCGCGCAGCATGTTCACCATGCCGGTGGGGTCCGCGTTCTTCAGTTCGTAGATCTTGATCCGGAGGATGTCCGTGAGCTGGCGGTCGAGATTGGCGATCAGGTCGTCCACCGTCCTCAGGTTGCCCTCGTTGGCCGCGACGACGACGGAGTTGCTGCGGACGTCCGAGACGGCGCGCACCTCGCGCGTGGCCCCGGCCGGATCCTGCCCGATCTGCGGCGATCCGCCCATCCAGATCGGGAGGTTGCGCTGGTTCCGGTTCGCCTGCCGGGACTGGGCCGCCTCGTCCTCGAAGACCCTCGTGATGACGGCGGCGACTTCCTTGGCGTCCGCGTACCGCAGGGGGTAGAGCTTCAGGCGGACCGCCTCGGCGGCCTCGCCGTCGAGCTGCTTGATGATGCCGTCGACCATGTCCAGGTTTTCCTTGGTCGCGGTCGCCACCACGGCGTTCGTGCGGACGTCGGCGGTGAGGCGGAACATCTCGCTCGCTAGGGAACGGGGCTGGGGGCCCTGGGTCCTCTGGCCGCCGCCGCCCATCATCTGGGCCATCTGCGCCCAGGGGTTTCCGCCGCCGCCGGCGGAGGCCTCCGGCTTCTTGAAGACGTCGTTCAGGAGCTTGGCCGTCTCCTGAGCGTCCGCGTGGCGGAGCTTGAAGAGGCGCACTTCGAGCCGCTCCGTGGCCTGCACGTCCACGATCTTGAGGATTCGGGCCACCCGGTAGATGCTCGCGCCTTTGCCCGTCATGACGACGCTGTTCGAGTAGGGGCTGAAGACGGCCTTGACGCCGTCCTCCTCGATCATCTCCTTGAGCTTCTTCTCGATCTCGTCGATGTTCACGTTCCGGAGCGGATAGATCCAGGTCCGCATCGTGTCGTTGATCGGAATCTTCGTCGGATCGTCGCCGAAGTCGATGTTGTACTTCCCTTTCTTCGCCTCCTCCTCGGTCACGACCTTGAGGACCTCCTCGAACAGGAAGACCTGGACCTTCGACTTTTGGAGCGCGGTGTTCAGGAAGTCGACGACCTTGCCCTCGGGGACGAGCGATTCGTTATACGCCGTGATCGTACCCTCGGGCTTGGCCTTCTCGCTGTAGGTGAGCGTCCATTTCATCTGCCTGCAGACGTACTCGAGGACCTTGTCCACCGAGGCGTCGCGGAACTTGAAGTCGAGGCGCTTCTCGCCCGCGGGCGGGTCCTGCGCCCAGCCGGGGAGGCCGACCATCAGAAACGCCGCGAGGAGGGTTCCGGCCGCAGTCCAGCGATGCATGGCAATCTCCAAACCTAGCTCTGTGATTCTACTAAGACAAACAGGACCCATGCCGGGTTCGATCTACAAGCGATGACAGATGACCGATGACGGATGACCGCCTGCGGTCAAAGCTTCCCTACTACTATTTCGGCTTTTTCCTCTCACCCGCTTCGTCTTCCGCTTCGTCGGGGACCGACTGGCGCTGGTGCTTTTTCTTCAGCCGCTCCCGGGCTTTCTCGACTTCGCCCGGCTCGTCGACCTTGGCGGGCGTTTCGGACGACGCGACACCCTCCACGATCACGGAATCCTTCACCTTGAGAACAGTCGGCGACCCGCCGCGGAGGAAGGAGACCTGCTCGAACGTGATTTCGGAAACGGTCCCGCCAGCGACCGTGTCGCCCGCCTTGTAAAACTTCGCTTCCTTGATGATCGCGAGATCCGGCCCGGCCCGTTCCTCGATGAGGGCCTCGTACCGCTTCTCGGCGCTGATGAAGACGATGCCTGTCAGGACATAGGTCTTCGACTTGGGCCCCTCCGGCGGCTTCACGACGTCCGCGGTCTTGGGCGGGTCCTTCTTGCGGGGGGGCGAGAAAACGTTGTGGTCGAGGAGCCCCTTGTAGTCGTCGGCGGTCCGCTTCTCGCGGCCGGCGGTGAACGACGCCGGGGGCGGCGCCTCCTTCACCTCCTGCGGCTTCGCGAGGCCGGGCATCCCGAGGGCCGCCTCGAGGGAGCGCTTCGGATCATTCTCCTGGGGCGCGAGCAGGACGAGGAGGGCGAGGATCGCGCTCATTTTCCGCCTCCGGCCGCGACGGGGGCGATCGTCGTCAGGCGCAGGCTGATGTCCAGGTAGCTCTCTTTCTCGACCAGGTAGTGAGAGTCCACCTTCAGGCGCTGGATCTTGACGAATTCATCCGCATTGTGGAGATCCAGGATGAGCCGGATGAAGCTCTCCCACGTGCACTGGAACGAGACGTTCAGCGCGTGTTCCCGGAACGCGTTGCCCTCCACGAGGCGGGGGATGGGGTCCGGGGAGAGGGAGGACTTCTTCAAGTCGTATTTCTTGATCAGCTGGTCGACGAATCCGGCCATCCGATTCGCCGCCTCCTCGCCCTTCACCGCCTTGAGCCGTTCCCGGAGGGCGTTCCACTCCGCGGCGACCTCGGGCTCCCGCTTGGCCTTCTCCTGGGCGGAGATCCGGTCGGAGCGGACCTGCTCGATCCCCTTTTGGACTGAAGCCATCGCTTCCAGCCAGGGGCTGATGGCGAACTTATCCAGCATGAACCCCGCCAGGAGCACGGCCACGATGGCCGCCAGGATTTTCTGCCGTCGTTCCATCGATCACTTCTTCCCGTTCGGGACCGGCTTTGCCGGTTTCTTTTCCACTTTCGCGGGCGCGAGGTCGACCAGGGTGATTCGAAGCTTGAAGTCCTGGTTGTACTCGCTCTTGTCGGAATTGTTGTTGATGCCGGCCGATTCAATCTTCAGGAAGGCGGGGACCTTCTGAAGCTCCGTGGTGACGGCGATCACGTCGCTCTTGTCTTTCGCCTTGCCGGTCAACGACGCGACGCCGCTCTCGTCCACGGTCAGATTCGCGAGGTGGATCTTCGCGGCCGGGAGACGCTGCTGGAGCTGGTCGAAGAGGTCGATCCACGAGAACCGCCGGTCCTGCCACTGCTGGAGCACCCGGATTTCATTGCGCATGCGGTCGACCGCGTCTCCCTTGGGCTTGACCTTCCCCAGCTCCGCCTGAAGGGCCGCGAGCTCGGACCGCCGCCCCGCCAGCGCGATCTGGGACCACGTGATGAGCGCCGCGAGCAGGATCCCCGCGCCGGCGCCGATCTTGTGCGCCCGGCGGAATTTCATGGCGCGCCGGACGACGGGCGGCCTCAGGAGGTCGGGCAGGGCGGGTCCCGGCTGAAGCAGGCCCAGGAGCACCCCGGCGGCCGCGGCGGACTCGGTCGTGATCCGCACGTCGGGGCGGCGCGTCACGGTCCCGTTGGGCACGGCCACCTTCACGGAGGCGGCGGGGATCCTCCGCTGGATTTCCATGACCACCCGTTCGGCGGCCTCGCCTTCGCCCGCCACGAGGATGCGCTTCACCTCCGACCCGACTTCGCGCGTCGTGTTCGAGAGCATGGCCCGGTCGATTTCGGCGGCGAGGGCGTCGGAATCGAGCTCCCGCATCGGCGTGTTGCGGGAGAGCTGGAGGCGGCCGGCCTCGGCGATCAGGATCTCGGCCGACCCGTCGGCGATATTCAGGAGAAGCGACCCGCCCTCGAGGAGGCTCTGGGGCACGAGCCGGATGAGTCCGAAGGAGCTGACCACCGCGCCGGTGACGCGGACCCCGGCCTTCTCGAGCTGGGCCATGCGCTTTTCCAGCGCCTCGGTGGGGACGGCCACCGCGGTCACGCGGATCTTCCCGTCCTCGAGAGAGGTCGCGTAGGTGTACCGGACCTGGTCGAGGGGCAGCGGGAGGTCCTTCTCGAGCTGGAACCGGATCATGTTCTGGAGCTCCTCGGGCGAGCCCGGGGGGAGCGTGAAGGTGCGCAGGATGACGAGCGGCCGGGGAAGGACGAGGACGCACGACCGGACCCCGCCTCCCGCGGCGTGAAGGGCTTCGCGGATCGCGGCGCCCTGCCCTTCAAGGTCGCGCCCGGCGAAATCCTCGGGCAACGGCACGGAGGCGGCCTGGGTCAGCTCCACGCCCTTGGCGGCGAGCCTCCCCGCGACCACGCCGACCGTGTGATCGCCAAGGAAAACAGCGGTGACAGAGCCCATAAACCCCTATCGAGTTATCGTCCTCATCGCGAATTCTCCGCAGGCTCCTCGATTGGATACGGCTGACCCAGCCGGCTGATGTCCCGCGAATAGATCACGCGGGGCGCGGGCCCCGAGCGGTCGATCACCACCGCCAGCCTCCGGATCACCCGGACGGGAGGCGGCGGGGCGGCCGGATCGAGCGTCTTCACGGAAGTGGCCGTCGCCGCCCGCTCGGACTTCGGCCCGATGCGCGCCACGATGTCGAGTCGGTACTGGAACGCGCGCGTGGTCACGAACCCGGCCACCGCCTGGAGCTTTTCCGGCGGCAGGAGGTCGGCCAGCCAGCCCAGTGTGGACAAGTCGGCCCCCTCCTGGGTTCGGTGGGAGGCCAGCTTGGAGACATCGTCCGCGGTCAGGCTCGGGAGCATCTCCAGGATCTTCTTCGGGGCGGTGTTCACGTTGACGAGTCCCGGAAGGGTCGGCGCCGCGCTGACGGTCACCCGGTCGACGATCTGCTTCCACTTTTCGACCGGAATCGACGGCATGAGATGGGCCACCGTCGGAAATCCGTTCTGTCCGAACGCGGTCCGGGCGGCCATGACCCGCTGGAGCTCCTGGGCGCTCAGCTCGAGGCCCTGCTGGATCTGCTCCGGGGTCGCCGTATTCACATTGATCCTGGCGGTGCCGTCGTTCCGGATGTTGCGGTCGCTCGAGTGGACGGTCAGGTAGGCGATGAGGCCGAGGTCGAGCACGCCGTCGGCGTTGTCCGTGGGCGGCGACTTGTCCCCGTCGTTTTCGTTCGCGTCGAGGATGCCGTTCTGGTTCCAGTCCTCGCCGTAGAGGATTTCCGGCGTCACGCCCCGCACGAGGAGCAGCTCTTCGACCGTCTCGAAAAGCGCGTTCTTGCACTTGTAGGGCTGGGGCAGGGCCTGGTAGTACGCGTTCTCCGCCCCGTTCGCGAGCGGCGTGTCGTCGGCGTCGCGCCAGTCGAGGATCGAGTCCGCGATCTCGTCGGTCATCTTCGGGAGCTTCATGAGGGCCGAGCGCGGTGCGAAATTCAGGTTGAGCTTCGACGCCTCGTCGACGATCCCGTAGCGGAGCTTGCCCTCGTTGTCGGCGCTCATGCGGATCGCCGAGAAGACGCCGTCCCCCAGCTCGATCTCGTACCACTCGTCGGGCTTGTCGAACCAGGGGCTGGAGGGGCCCGCGACGGACGTCTTGTCCGCGGCGAGGACCGCGATGGCCTTCTCGACGGCGCTCCAGGCGATCTGCCGCGCCTGCGCCTCGCGGCCGCACGAGGTCGCGAGGCTGTACTCGACCTGCATCTCCTGGAGGAAGCTGTACATGAGCAGGGTGAGCACGGCGCTCAGGAAGAGGACCACGATGAGCGCGATCCCCCGATCCCGCCGCCGTCGCCCGGAATTCACTCCGCGTTCCATGCGAATCACCGCGACGTCGAGGCCGCCACCGGAAGGAAAATCTTCGTGGAGAACGCCTCGACCTCCTCCTTCTCGCGGAAGACGGACTTCACGTGGACCGTCGCCTCGATCGCCTTCGGCAGGGTGCGGGAGGTCGTTGAGTCCCACGTGTCGAGCCAGTCGGATCCGTCGTAGTACCGCAGGCGCAGTCCGACGACGTCGGGCGAGATCTCCTCGAGTCCTTCCTCGGGGTCTTTGACCGTGACGACTTCGGGGACGAGCTTGGTCCGCTGGCGGACGAGGCCCTTTTCTTTCGTGGTGTCGAGGTCGTCGATCGAGTAGGCCACGCGCGAGATGTCGAATTCCTTCGGCGGCGGCACGGAAAGCGTCGTGGTGGCCGGCGTGGCGAGTTTCGGCTGGTTGTTGAAGGCGACCGCTTCGAGCGTGTCCAGGGGAAGCTCCTCGGTGCCTCCGTGCTTTCCGATGAAGCCCGCGTCGTAGGGCCCGCCCTGGAAGACCCCCTTGAGGTCGGCCTCGAGGGCCCGAAGGGCGGCGCGCGCCGCCTGGAACCGATGGGCGTGGTATTCCCCCCGCGCGGCGAGGTTTCTCCCGCCGTCGAAGAGCGCATAGCTCGCGCTCACCACGATCAAAAAGATGGAGAGAGCAACCAGAAGCTCAATGAGCGTGAATCCCCTGGTGATCCCGGGGGTGGCTTCGAGCTTCGAGCTGCGAGCTGCGAGCGGGCCCGCCCGAGGCGGGAAGCCGGAAGCTGGATGCTGGAAGCGGCTCATTGGGTTGTCCGCTCCATGATGAGCCGCGTCAGGGCGAACGTCCGCTCCTCCTCGCGCTCTTTCCACGTCACCGTCAGGGTGAGCTTCGTCAGTCCGGTCACGGTCGTCGTCTCCACCTCGGTCTTCCAGGCAAAGTCGGGCTGTTCGGGTTCGAAGGTTCCCGAGGTGGAAGACTGGGTGGAGACGATTCCCAGGTCGATCTCCGCCATCTTGGATTCCGCCAGGAAGACGGCCACCGTTTCGTGCTGGGAGGCGACCGAGGCCCGGCCTCCGGTCAGGAATCCCTGGGCCACGACGGTCAACGCCGTGGTGACGACGACGAGGGCGACAAGAACTTCGATGAGAGTAAAGCCGGCGGGACGCCCGAAGGGCGCCTTCCGAAGCCCCGGCGAAAACTTCATGGCAGAAACGGGGCGAAGGAGGGTCACGGCTTCTTCTCCTCGGGTTCCACGACCCGCGTGCGGCCGTCGGCGGGATCCACCTCGAGCGTCACCTTTTCTCCGTTCTCGTGGGCCAGGACGATCGTGGCCGCGGGCGCGCTCCCGTCGGCGGAGAACTCGAGAAACTCTTCGGAAGTCTGCGGATCGGTTTCCGACCCCTCGATCGACTCGAAGGAGACGCCCTCCGGCAGCTCGGTCTTCGTCCCCCACTCCCCGGGAAGCGCGCGGAAGGTCGCGGGCTCGTTCATGGGGTCGGGCTCGTAGACGATCCGGTACGAGGGCAGTTCTCCCTTCGCGAAGATCACGCGCAGGCGCCGGGCCGTGAGCGCCGCGTCGAACCGCGCCTTGCCGAGGGTGGCGAGGAGTCCGCTCCCCGCCTTCCTCACCCGCACCGACGGGAGGAACCCGGTGAACGAGGGGACCAGGACCGCCGAAACGACGAGGAACACGATGAGGACGACGACGACCTCATAGAGGGTGAATCCGCCGTTGGCGCGCCTATGGCATGACGATGTCGTCATCATTTCCCGCAACCCCGTCGGGGCCGGCCGAGACCAGGTCGTATCCATCCGTGTTCTTCTCGCCCGGGTTCTTGTAGGTGATCTTGTTTCCCCAGGCGTCCGTCGGAACCTCGCTCGTGTCGAGGTATTTCCGCCACTTCTTCGGCTCCGGCGCGGCGGTCGGCTTCACGATGAGCGCGATCAGGTCCTGGTCCTGGGTGGGGAATTTTCCGTTGTCGGTCTCGTAGAGCCCGAGCGCCGTCCGGATGTTCGTCATCGTCGCCTTCGTGGCGCCGATCTGCGCGTCCTCCGTGCGGCCCGTCAGGCGCGGCACGACGATCGCGGCGAGGATGCCGATGATGACCACCACGAGGAGCAGCTCGATCAGGGTGAATCCCCTCGAGGCAGTGCGACGATTCCTGCGCATGGGATGGTTCCTCACTTTTTTCCGATCATGGACGACAGCGTGAACACGGGGAGCAGCATCGAAATCACCACGAAGCCGACGATCGAGGCCATGATGACGAGCAGCACCGGCTCGAAAAGGGAAATGAAGACCTTGACCGACCGGTCGACCTGATTGTCGTACGAATCGGCCAGGTTCACGAGCACCTCGTCGAGATTCCCCGATTCCTCGCCCACGGCGATCATGTCCACGACCATGGCGGGAAAACCCCGCGACTTGCGCATGATCTCCGCCAGGCTCCGTCCCTGTTTAACGCCCGCGGCGGCCTCGTCGATGTCCCGCATCAGCACCGAGTTCGCCATGGCCTCCTTCGCGATCGCCAGCCCTGACAGGATCGGAACTCCGCTCTTCAGGAGCGTCCCGAGCGTCCGGGTGAATCGCGCGATGGCGCTCTTCCTCGTGATATCCCCGTAGACCGGCGCGCCCAGCTTCAGCCGGTCCACCGTCTGGCGCCCCGTGAAGGTCGCCGTGAGCCGCGTCCAGAGGACGGGGACGAGGACCACCAGGGCGACGGGGATCATCCAGTAGTCGCGGAAAAAATAGCTGACCGACATGACGACCCGCGTGGACCATGGCAGCTGCGAGCCGAGCTTGGCGAAGATCTCGCTGAACCGGGGGATGAAGAAGACCATGAGGAAGGCGATGGCCGCCGTCCCGAGGATGATCAGCAGGACGGGATAGGCGAGCGCCGCCTTGATCCGGCTCCGCAGGTCCGAATCCTTGTCGATGAACGACGCGAGCCGGTGGAGGACGTCCTCGAGGAACCCGCCCGTCTCGCCCGCCTTCACCATGCTCGTGTAGAGCGGCGGAAAATACCGGGGGTACCGGCCCAGCGTCTCGTGGAGCGGCTTGCCCGCCGAGACTTGCTTCCCGAGGTCGGCGATGAGCTCCGAGAAGGAGGCGTTCGACGTCTGCTTCTCGAGCGTCCCGAGGGCCCGGTTGATCGGGACCCCGGCCTTCAGGAGGTCGCCGAGCTGCTGCGTGAAGAGGCCGACGTCCTCCGGCTTGATGCGCCGCCGCACCCGGCGAATCCCGCGGGCCTGAGAGGGCCCCGCGGCCGCGCCCCCGGACTCGGCGATCTGGAGCGGAAAGACCCCCTGGCGGCCGAGCGCGTCGAGGGCGGACCGCTCCGTCTCCGCCTGGAGCATCCCCTCGACGGTCGAGCCGTCGTCCTTTTTGGCTTTATAGGCAAATAGCGGCATACCAAGCCTCAGGAGGTCATGTCGATGATGACAGATGTCCGATGACAGATGACCGGGGAATCGGCGTCATCCGTCATCGGTCATCGTCGTCAAAACTTGTCGGCCTTGGTAATCCGGATCACCTCCTCGGGCGTGGTGACTCCGGTTCTCACGCGGTCCCAGCCGTCGTCGCGGAGAGTCCTCATCCCCGCCGCGATGCAGGCCTGCTTCACCGCCCCGGCGCTCGCGTGCTTCAGGACCAGCTCGCGGATGCTGTCGTTGAGGACGACGAGCTCGAAGACGCCCTGCCGCCCGCGGTAGCCGGTCCCCCGGCACTCGGGGCATCCCTTCCCGCGCCAGAACGTGCGGATGTCCTCGGGCAGGGCGCCGGTCTCGAATTCGGCCACCTTCGGGCGCACTTCCTCCCGGCACATCAGGCAGACGCGGCGGACGAGGCGCTGCGCCATCAACCCCTCGATCGTGGACGAGACCAGGAAGGGCTCCAGGCCCATGTCGATGAGCCGCGTGAGCGCGCTCGGCGCGTCGTTCGTGTGGAGCGTCGAGAAGACGAGGTGGCCCGTGAGGGCGCTCTGGATGGCGATCTCGGCCGTCTCGAGGTCGCGGATCTCGCCCACCATGATGATGTCGGGGTCGTGGCGCAGGATCGCCCTCAGGCCGCCCGCGAAGGTCAGGCCCGTCCGGACGTTCACCTGGATCTGCTTGATCCCGCCGAGGTGGTACTCGACCGGATCCTCGATGGTGATGATCTTGTCCTCGACCGCGTTGATCTTCTGGAGCGCGGCGTAGAGGGTCGTCGTCTTGCCGCTGCCCGTCGGGCCCGTCACGAGCAGGATCCCGTGGGGCTGGCCGATGAGCAGGCGGAACTGCTCCAGGACCTTCGGCGGCATCCCGAGATCCTCGAGGGTGAGTTGGATGTTCCGGCGATCGAGGAGGCGCAGGCAGACCCCCTCGCCCCAGACGTTCGGGATGATGGAGACGCGGACGTCGATCTCGTGGCCGAGCGCCTTGAGCATGATGCGGCCGTCCTGCGGGAGCCGCTTCTCGGCGATGTTCAGCCCCGACATGATCTTCAGGCGCGAGATGATCGCGGAGGTGAACCTTCCGATCTGCGGCGGCACGGGGATCTGGTGGAGGATGCCGTCGATCCGGTACCGGATGCGCAGTCCCTCCTCGAGCGGCTCGATGTGGATGTCGCTCGCGCGGTCGCGCACCCCCTCGGTGAAGAGCTGGTTGACGAACTTGATGAGGCCGGCGTCTTCCGCGAGCGCCGTCGCCTCATCTTCGCGGGCCTCGCCCTCCCTGAGGACGGTCAGCTCCTCCCGGGCCGCCTCGACCATCCCGTCGACCGTGTCCGCCGCCACGCCGTAGTAGCGCCGGATGAGCCGGTCGATCTCCGACGGCCGCGCGAGGACCGGCACGACCTCCCCCTTCACGAGGAGCCGCAGCTCGTCGAGAACATCGAGATCGAGCGGATCGGCCAGCGCCACGCGCAGCGTCCCGTTCTCCCGCTCGAAAGGGAGAACCTTCCGACGGAAGACCGTCTTGACCCCGACCTGATCGAGGACCTCGGAGGGGATTTCCCGGCCGGCGAGCTCGACGACGGGCAGACGGAGCTGCTCCGCGAGGGCGGCGACGACGTGGTCCTCGCCCGCGTGGCCGAGGCGGCGGAGCGCCTCCCCCAGCCGTTCGCCCTTCTCGCGGAGGCGGAGCGCCTCCTCGATCTGGGCGTCGGTGACGACGCCGTGCCGGACCATGATCCGGCCGATGGGCTCACGCATAATGCTCGCCTTCGGCTCGCACGGCTTTCAGCTCTCGGCGTTCAGCAATCAGCCCGAGGCTGAAGTCCGGAAGCGCGAGCCGGAAGCCGCTTGTTTACCGGAAGATCCCTTGGCGGATCAGCTCCACTTCCTGCCGCGCCGAGACCACTTCCCGCAGATCCTTCTGGGCCGACTTGTGGGCCTTGTCCTTCTCCAGGCGCGCCGAGCGGATCTCGTTCAGCTTGGCGGCGACCTGCTCGTCGCTCAGCGAGCTGTCCCGGTTGATCTCCTCGACTTTGCCGCGCGACTCCCGGTCGTAATCCCGCAGGGCCTGCTCGGCCTCGAGGACCTTTACAACGGACGTCTTGACGGCGGCCTGGTCCTTCGAGTCCTCGATCTTCAGGGCCTCGACGACGCGGCCCGCGCGCTCTTCCGGAGACGGGCGCTGGGGGCCGCCCTGGGGTCCGAAGCGGCCGGGCTGGAGCCGCTCGACGAGCTTGTCGAATTTCTCCTTCTGCTCGGGGGTGAGGTGTTCCTTGATCTTCTCCCCGATATCCTTGAGCCCGTCCTGGAACTTCTGCATCTCCTCCTGCCAGTTCATCCCCTGGAAGCCGTCCTGGCGGAGTTTCTCGATGCGGTCCTGGGTCTTCTTGCGAAAGTCCTCGACGATCCCCTTCACCTTCTCGAAGGCCTCGTCGCTGAGTCCGAGCTCCTTCTTGAGCGTGTCGGCCCAGCCCTCCATCATCCGGTCGAAGCCGCCGAACGCGCCTCCGGCGCCGGGCCGGGCGGTGAAGCGGCCGGGGTTCTCGATGAGGTCGTCGTACTTCTTCTTCTGGTCATCGGTGAGGATCTCGCGGAGCTTCCCCTGGCGCTCCTTCTCGAGCTTCGCCTCCGCTTCGCGCGACTGCTTGTAGATCTCGGTCGCCTTCTGGACCTGCTCGTCGGTGAGGCCGAGCTGGTCCTTGAGGAACTTGGCGCGCTGCTCCGCCTGGCGCTCGGGATTCTGGTCCTGGAACATTTCGATGCGCCGGGTCCGCCGGCCTTCGCCCTCCTGCGGGGCCGGGGCCGGAGCCGGAGTCGGGGGATCCTGATAGGTAGCCAGCACCGCCGTCGCCACGAGAGCCATGATCGTCGTCATGAGGCCTCCATCTTGTGTCAGTCGATTTTAACCAAGCGTTTCGCCATCTCTTCCAATTCCGAAGGATCGATCTGCCCGCCGATCAGGAGTTCCGTCCCCTCGAGGGTGAGGTTGAGGACCGCGCCGCCGGGGTGGCGCATCCGGTGGGCCACGATGTCGGTTCCGGCGGCCGCCGCGGGGGCTTCCGGAAGGCCGAGGTAGAGGCCGCGGAAGAGTTCCCACGCCGGGTTGGACGCATCCGCCTGGACCACGAAGATCGAGGCCATCCCGTCGGACCATGTTCCCATCACCGCCTCGCCGAGATCGCGGATGACGTACCGCTCGAGCGCTCGGAGCCGAAAGCCTTCGGGCACCCAGGCGGGCCTCCACACCGTGAAGGGCATGGCGCCGCGGAGCTCCTCCTCGGTGACGCGTTGCCGGATCACGCGCCGGGGCCTCTCTTGTTTGGGACCGGTGGGCGTGGACGGCTTGGGCGCGCTCGCCTCCGGCCGGGCGGCGGGATTGAATTCGATGGATTCGAATCGGGAGTCATAGAGGGTCGTGCCGTCGGCCGCCACGGCGCGGAAGGCGAGGAGGAATCGGGTCGAGCGGTCGACGGCGAATTCATAAGCCGCGCGACCCGGGCGACGGGGGCGGAGCGCGAACCGGTCCGCCTCGCGGCCCGCGAGAGTCTCCCGACCGCGGGGGTCGAGCCGGTAGTTTTCGGCGATGAGGGCCGGGTCGGCGAAGCGGCCCCGAGGCCCGCGGCCCGGCCAGCCGAACCCGCGGCGGCCCGCGGGACGCTGGACGGTTTCGACGTGGAGGCGCCCCGGGCGATCCGCGCGGACGTCGAGGATGGCCGTCCCGTCATGAAAGGCGACCACCTTTCGTCCCTGGAAACGGACGCGGTCCTGCGCGGCGCGCACTTCCTCCAGGAAGGCGGCGTCGCGGCCGTGGGAGGCCTCCGCCAAGACCGCGAAGGCCGCGGGGGCGGCAAGGAGGGCGATCCCGGCGGTCGCCAGGACGTTCCGGACCATTCTCCGCGACATCATGATTCCCTAGGGATTCTCGCTGGAGACGAGCGGGTCAAGCAGGCTCGCCGAGGGATTTTCGTAGCTCGGAGCGAAGCGGCCGAGGAGCGTGCCGCGGTCGGGAAGCTCCACGTCGACCACCGTGATGGAGCGCTCGGGGGCGCGGAGCCGTGAGGCGCCGGCCATGAGGCCGATCGCGACGAGCACCGCGGCCGCGGCGGCCGCCCCCCATGCCGTCCAGCGCCGGGGCCGGAAGGCGGCGCGCCGGGAATTCGCGAGGGCGCGTTCGATGCGCGCGCCGAGATTCCCGGGCGCGGCGGGGCGGGGGAGCGACGACAGGAGCGCGCGTTGTTCGCGGACGCTCCGGACGAGGCCGGCGCAGTCCGCGCAGGAGCGCTCGTGGGCTCGGGCCACCTCGCGCACGGCGGGGTGAAGCGCCTCGTCGACATAGTCGAGGAGCGACTCGCGGAAAATCGCGCAGGTCGCGTTCATCGGTCACCTTCCTTCACATCGTCGTCCATCAGCTCCCGGAGCGTCGCGTGGGCCAGGAAGAGCCGGGACTTCACGGTCCCGATGGACAGCTCCAGGGTCTCGGCGATTTCCTCGTACGACAATCCCTCGAGGTACCGCAGGACCGTGACGGCGCGCAGCTTGACGCTGAGCGCGGCGAGGGCGGCCTGGAGGCGCTCGCCCGCGAACCGGTCGCGGGAGGGCGGGTCCGCCGGCGCCGCGGCGGGGCGCTCGCGCGCGATCCGCTCGTTGAGCCGGGCGTGCCGGGCCGTCTCGGAAGCCTTGTTGATGGCGTGGTTCGCCGCGACGCGGTAGAGCCACGTGGAGAACCGGCTGCCGAACCGGAACCCGGGGAGCTCCTCGAAGATCTTGACGAAGACCTCCTGGGTCAGGTCGGCGGCCGTCTCGCGGTCGCCCGCGATGCGGTACGCCGTCGCGAAGACGCGGTCCTGGTACTTTTGATAGAGCGATCGGAAGGCGTCGCGGTCGCCGGCCTGGGCCCGTCGGACGAGGGCCTCCTCGGCGGCGGCGTCGGGCGCCTCCCGGGGTTCTGGGAATTGGGACAACCCAAGGCCTCCATTAGTTCAGCGATCAGCAGTCAGCGCTCAGCAGTCAGCGGCCCGCTCCCAGCTCCCCGCCGCAGATGCGCTTCGAGCTTGGTTCCATGGCGCAGGAAAAGAATACGGGGGAGGGCCCGATCCCGCCAGTCCCGGCGTCGCCGGGGCTTCCGCCCCGGAAAAACGTCGGCCCATTTCCGATGCTGTCCGCGCGAAGGCGGACCATTCTTCATGTAAGACCGGGACCGCTCGTGCATTTTCCATGGAGCGCCCGACAAAAACGGTTGACGCGATTCGGGTCGCGACTAGAATGGCCCCGGACGGAGAGGGTGCCGGGGTTCGGGGGAGTCGGACGGAGAGATACGGGAGCATCGTCCGCGCGCGCACCGGTCCAAAAGACTTTTCCATAGACGATTCGACCGACGCGGACATCCTGCCTACCCCCCACCCCGCCTTGGATCGGAGCTTTCCGCGTGGCCCGAATCATCCTGGAGTCAGGGGGACCGCCCCGCAGCTATCCCGTGGGCCGATCCCTCATCATCGGCCGCCACGAGGGCTGCGGTGTCATGATTGACGACACCCAGGCCTCCCGCGAGAACACCGGCATCGCCTTCGACGGGCGGGCCTACGTCATCCGCGACCTCGAGAGCCGCAACGGGACCTTCCTGAACGAAATGCCCGTCGGGGCCCCCGAAGTCCTCTACCCGGGGGACCGGATCCGCATCGGCCGCACCGTTTTCACCTTCGAACTGGACCGCGACGACGGGGGCCTCGCCCCCGAGCTGCGCGTCCCGCGGGCCTCCGAGGCCGCCGCGGCGCCGGTCGAGGCGGGCCCGGGCCGGGGACCGGCCCGCGAGCGCACCAATATCATCATCCAAGGCCCGGGCGCGGCCCGGAGCATTTTCTTCTGGATCATCCTCCTCGCCGTCTTCGCCGGCGGAGCGTGGATCTCCCGTCTCGCCTTCCTCTGGGCCTTCGAACGGACGATCCCCAAATGACCGCCCTCGCCCCTGAGACCCGCGAGTCGATCCTCACGCGCCTCGAGCAGGCGGTGCCGCCGGCCATCTTCCAGACGTGGTGCCGCAACCTCGCGATCGAGGAGGTCGCCGAGAATTCGTTCGAGGTCCCGGTTCCGAACGCCTTCTACCGCGACTGGCTCGAACGCGAGATCCGCCGCCCGCTCGAGGAGGCGTTCCGCCAGGTCTTCGGCCGCGCGCCCGGGCTCGCCTTCCGCATCAGCGATTCCGCGGAGGCGATGGCGGTCTTCGCACCCCCCCCGCCCGCGCCCCGGCCCCCGGCCCGCGCCGTCCCGCCGCCCCCCGCCCCGGTGGCCAGCGGCGACCTGGTCCTGAACCCGAATTACACGTTCGACACCTTCGTCGCCGGGCCGACCAACCGCGTCGCCCACGCGGCCGCGCTCTCGGTCGCCGAGGGGGCCGGCAACGTCTACAACCCGTTCTTCGTCCACGGCGGCGTCGGCTTGGGCAAGACCCATCTCCTCCAAGCGATCTGCCACGCGGTGCTCGCGCGCAATCCGTACGCGCGCATCCTTTACATGTCGTGCGAGCATTTCGTGAACGAGTACATCGGCGCGCTCCAGAAGGGGCGCATCGAGGATTTCCGCCGCCGCATGCGGGGCGCCGACGCGCTCGTCATCGACGACGTCCACTTCCTCGCGGGCAAGGACTCCAGCCAGGAGGAGTTTTTCCACACGTTCAACGCGCTCCACATGGCCCAGCGGAGGATCGTCCTCTCGAGCGATTCCGGGCCGAAGGAGATCCGCACGCTCAAGGAGCAGCTCGTCTCGCGGTTCCTCGCGGGCTTCGAGGCGCGCGTCGACCCCCCGACGTTCGAAATGCGGGTGGCGATCCTGCGCCGGAAGGCGGAGCTGAAGCAGCGGGAGATTCCCGAGGACGTCCTCTCCTTCGTCGCGTCGGCGGTGGACACGAACATCCGCGAACTCGAGGGCGCGGTGAACAAGCTCATCGCGTACGCCACCCTGTCCGGGCGCACCGTCGATCTCGCCCTCGGGCACGAAGCCCTGAAAGATATCGGATCGGGCGGGGCGCCGCCCATCGGCATCCCCCGGATCCAGGAGTTCGTCGCCCGGTACTACGGCAAGAAGGTCACCGATCTCCGCACGCGGACCTGGACCAAGTCGATCTCGAAGGCGCGCCAGGTCGCGATGTTCCTGTGCAAGGAGATGACGAGCCACTCGCTCGCCGAGATCGGCTCGTTCTTCGGCGGGAAGGATCACTCGACGGTCGTCTACGGGTTGAAGCGCGTCCAGCGCGGGCTGGAGAGCGACGAGGTTCTACGGGGCGAGGTCGACTCCCTGCGCCGGCTCCTCAAGGGGGCCTCCGAACTGTAAACCGGCCTGTGGAAGTTCTGTGGGACTTTCCGGGAAGTTTACCCCCTCTTCACATCCCAAGAGGTCGCTCGCGAGTCTCCCCGGATCCTCCCCAAAAGACCAACACTCCTTTCTCGGGTGTTTCTCTAAATCTTACAGAGGATTAAACGATGGGTGTTTTGTGTAAGTGTCTGAAAATGAGTGTGTTACTGTGATTATCAACAATCCATCCACAACTCAAAGACTCTTACGACGGAGATGATTAGTCTTAAGATCTTATAGAGTCTTTGGAAGGAGGTGCTGTCTCTCAAGGCATGAGGGGAAGTTCCTTGGATTCGCCGCTGCCCAGGGTGTCGTTGGAAGAGAAGCGGCCCCGCAGGCGGCCGTCCCTGACCTCATAGACCCTGACGTTGGTTTCGATCCTGCCATCCTTCGCCTCGCGGCACCGGAATGCGAACAGGGTGCCCGTGAAAATGTCGACTTCCACCGGCACGGCATCCTCGCCATCCGGAGTGGGCTCTATGTCCTTCACCGCTTGGAGCACCTCGCCGACCTTCATGGTGGCCCACTTAGAATCGTAGATGACCAGGGTCTGGGTTTGAGGCGCGGCTCCTTTCGAGAGGAGCGAGGCCTCGACGACAAAGTGCGCCGGGGTGGCCGCCGCGGCCGCGCCGGGAGCCGACTTCTTGACGGAATAACGGAGCGTCATCGCGAGTGGCGCTGAAGAGCCGCCGACGGGCGCGGAGGGGGTCTGGCAGGAGGCGACCGACAGGAGAACCGCGAGGAGCGCCAGGGACCTCATGCTATTAGGGGGTGGTGGCTCAGTTACCAGATTCCTGATCCCAGATTCCAGTCCCTGAAGTTTCGAGTCGCAAGCCGGAGGCGAAGAGCGCATCCAAGTGCAATCCGTATGAATCCCGGCTACGGCGCTGGAAGCTGGAAACTTCCGAAAACCGGGATCTGGAATCTGGAAACTGACACACCGCCCATTAGGGCCGGCACTTGCGGCACGCGACCTTGCCGGCATCGCGCGCGTGCTTCTTGCTCTCGTAGTAGGCCCTCTCCTCGTCGTCGGTGCCCTCGAGGGCCGGGCAGTACGAGAGGTGAAAGGTCTTCTGGACGCCGATGGAGACGTATTCGCCGAGAGCACCGCGCGACATGTACTCGTCGATGGGGAGCTCGAAGGCCCGGACCGCCTCCTCTTCCACCGTGAAGGTCTGGAGGTAGGGGTTGAGTCCCAGGCGGTCGAGCGTGAACTGGGCGTCGGGATTGAGTCCGCAGAACTTGACGTCGCCTCCGCGGGCGCGCGCCTCGTCGATATAGGCCACGAAGGCGGAAACGCCATGGCTGTCGAGGTAGACAAGCTGGCGGCAGTCGACGAGGACCTTGCAGAAACCGCGGTTCATGAGCCGCTCGAAGACGCGCGTCACGGTGTCCAGCTTCGTTTCATCGAGCCGGCCGGCCAGCTCCAGAACGGCGACGTCGCCGTTGTCCCGAAGGCCGATCGTGAGGACCCGCTTCTCCCCCCGGCCGATCCGCTGCTCCTCAAGGATCTCACGGATCACTATGGGGCTTAAGATGTTGCGTTTGACGAGGATGTCGCCCAAGCGGGTGGCGCTGCCGCCCTCGTTGATCTGGTGCCGCTGCATGGCGAGGGCCTCGTCGATGTGCTGTGGCTTGGCCACGCCCTTGCGCACGAGGATTTCGCCGAGGCGGGGATACGTCTCTTTCAGCTTTTTAGGCAACTATTTGGCCCAACCGAATTTACCTGATTATAGCACACGAAAGGGCTTCCGGGGGCCGATTCGGGAGTGCGGGGTTCAACGCGCCGTGGACTTTTCAAGCCACTGGAAACCCGCGTGGATCTGGGGGTACACGTCGCCGTGCCAGCCGTGGCCTCCCTTGTACTCCGCGAATTCGACCTTGGCGCCCATGGCCTTCAACTGCTTCTGGGCCTCCCGGGCGAGCTCGATCTTGCAGATTGTGTCCTCGGGCGAGTGATGCAGGTAATAGGCGTACCCCTTTGCGTTCTTGAGCGGAGGCAGCTGCGACTCGTAGAAAACGGACATCGAAACAAACGATCCGGTGACGATCCGATTCTCCTGGAGGGAAAGGGTGTAGGCCGGGGGGCCGCCTGATGACCACGAGAGCGTGAAGACGCAGCGCGGGTCGAGCTTGTACTTCTTCGCCGTCTCCTTGACGACCGCCTCGACGAATTCCTCGGTCGTGAACTTCATCCCCTCCGCGGGGCTCTTCTTGGTGGGCCACACCAGCTTTTCGAACTGCCCGGGCTTCCATTCGACGGCGACGGGCTGGACGAGGAGGTAGTCCCCGGAGAGCGCCTCCTTCCAGATCCGCTTGACGAACGTGTGGGTTCCCGCGCCCCCATCGCCGCCCGGAAGGACGACGGCGAGCTTGTACCCGGCCTTGGGCGGCTTGGCCCCCTTCTTCTGCGGGGCGATGAGAAAATACCGCTTGTTCGCGTCGCCGCCCGCCTTCAGGTCTTCCGAGACCACTCCCGTGTCGTCGCCCTCCTGGGGTGGAAGGGGCGCGAGGAGGAGCAGCGCGATCAGGACGCGGAAGGGGCTC
>DATHFI010000185.1:0-3249 GCA_035490275.1 Planctomycetota bacterium | reverse complement strand
TCGTTCTTTTCCGTGACCGGCGCCGTCTCGTTCGACGTGATCATCGACCACCACCCCGCGACGGTGCTCGGCCCCCACCGGTTCGCCGACGTGCGGCCGCGGTACGGCTCGACCTCCACGATCCTGACCGAGTACTACCGCGACTCCGCGGTCCGGATGCCCCGCCGCGTGGCGACGGCGCTCTACTACGGTTTGAAAGTCGACACGGCCAACCTGACGCGCAACGTGAGCGACGCCGACGTCATCGCCTTCCGGTTCCTGCACCCGCGGGCCGACGCGAACCTGATCCGGACGATCGAGCTCTCCCAGCTCCCGCTCTCGACGCTCGATTTCTTCCAGATCGCGATCGCGAACAAGAAGATCGCGGGCGACACGGCCTTCGCCTACGTCGGGATGGTGGAGAACCCGGACATCTGCGTCCACATCGCCGACTTCTTCATCAAGCTGAGCGGCATCTCGTGGGCCGTGGTGGCGTGCCGGACGCCCGAGAAGGTGGTCGTCGTCTTCCGCTCGGACGGGTTCCGCAAGCACGCGGGGAAGGTCGCCGAGGGGGTTTTCATCGACTACGGGACGGCGGGCGGCCACAGGACGATGGCGCGCGCGGAACTGCCGCAGGAGCGGCTGAAGGGCGAGGCCCCGGAGATGTCGGACGTGGCGATCGAGAACTGGCTGCTGTCGAAGCTCTCAACCCGTCTCAAGGGGCTGGGGAAATTCCTGGGCACCCACACCGCAACGAAAGTCCGCTGAAGCGAGCGCTCAGCCGACAGCGGTCAGCCGACAGCTTAAGAAGCCATCAGCGCTCAGCTGTCGGCATAAGACTCCGAGTCCTTCCTGAGCTGAAGGCAGAGCGCTGAGAGCTTCCTACGCTGATTGCTGAAAGCTGTCGGCTAAACGCTGATCAGTACGAGGCGCGGGCGTAGGTTTTCCACCGCACGTCGAAGTCGTCCAGGGACCAGCCGAAAACTTCCTGGAGGGCCTTCTCGTCCTCCTCCTCTTTCTGGCCGCGGATCTTGGACAGGAAGACCATGAACTTCTCCCGGTGCTCCGTGAGGAGGAAGTCGACGAGGCTCCAGGCCTTCACTACTTCCTCGCCGCTGAATTCGGCGAGGTCGTGGCACTTGAAGACCTCGAGGATCGGGGGGTCCTTCCCCTCCTTGATCCAGGTGCGGATGATGAGGGGCCAGTCCTCGGCGTTCTGGTAGTTGCGCCCGGCGGTCTTGTCGGAACCCGTACCCGCGAGGTTGACGCACCCGGCGAGGGCGGTCCCCAGCATCGTCTTGCTGAAGTGGTAGGCCATCCCCTCGTGGAGCCAATGGCGGCGGCCGCCGGCCAGGGTCTCAAATAGCTCCTGCGCCGTCATGTGGACAATGAAGTCGTGCAGGTTGGCGCCCTGACCGAGCGTGATCTCGCCCCGGGGATACCCGCCGTAGCCGCCGCACTTCTTCTTCACGAACTCCCGGTGGGTGGCGTCCCCGTGATGGTACTTGTCGACGTACTGCTCGTGGGCGCTCTTGTCCCGGACGATGATGATGTTGTAGGGCTGCTGGAAGAGCTCCTCCTTCTGGTCGAAGAGCTTGTGGAACATGGCGTAAGCGTGCTCGCCGTGCTTGATCTCCTCCTTGAGCCACTCCTGGTCCTTGCCCTGGACCTCGAGGAGAAAATGATCGCTCTTCCGCTTCTCGTGCTTCCACCCCATGTCCTTCTCGACGTCCGTCTGCTCCTTGTAGGGCTGGCCCACCGGGGCCTTGGCGATCCCCTCCTTCATCTGCTTGCGGATGGCGGACTCGAATTTCGAGAGCCACGGGCCGTCCTTCCCCTGGCGGACGTAGCCGAGCTTCTTGCGCGCGTCGCCCTGGCGGGGGTCGAACTCGACCGCCATCTTCCACGCGGCCTCGGCCTCCGACGCCAGCTTCGCCTTCTCGCAGAAGGTCCCGAGGTCGACCCACTGCCGCGCCAGGGTCGTGCCGAGCTTCTCGACCCGCTTGTCGTACTCGACCTTGACCTTCTGGGCCTCGTCGCCCTTCTTCTTGTTCTCGATCTCGACCGGGGCGTCCGGATCGATCTCCCACTCCGCGTCCTTCTTCGCGTACCCGAGCCGCTTGCGCGCCGCCTCGTGGTCGGGGCTGATCGTGATCGTCTTGCGGTACTCGTCGCGCGCCCAGCGGTGCATCGACGTGCCGAAGAGGTACTCGCCGATCTTGTAGTGCTCCTCGGCGAGGCTGTCATTCAGCTTGGCGAGGCGGTCCTTGTACTCGTCGGCGGGCGGCTTGGCCGGATCCTGGCCGGCCTGGAGCCAGAGGAGCCCGAAGGACGAAAGGACGAACGCGCGGATCATGAAGGTCTCCTGTTCACGCACCCCGACCGGAATAACACGCCGCGACCTCCCAGAAGTTCCGGAAGTGCTCCCGATTATAGGGTCGACTTGGCACAAGGTCAAAATCCCAACGAGGGGATGGGGAATGCTACCCGCTTCCCGATCCCCGTTCCCCGCTCCAGACGCTCCGAGCGGGGAGCCTGAAAGGAAGGTATCTCTAGACGCCAAATTGGGCGGGAAGCCAGAAGCTCGAATCCCAGCGGGTGACGGGGAACGGGAGACGGGAAGCTACGATCACCGCTCCAGAAGCTTCGAGCGGCGAGCCCGACCGGACCCGACACCGGGGGCAATAACTACACGCTTCCCGCTTCCCGATCCCCGTTCCCCGTAACCCGATTCAGAAGCTTCGAGCTGCGAGTACGAATCGACGCGGCGCCGGGTTATTTTCCGGCACACCGGAGGGAGTCTCGGAGGAGCGATGCAGGACTTCAAGAAACTCAGGGTCTGGCAGATGAGCCACGCCTTGATGCTCGACATCTACAGGGCGGCGGACTCGTTTCCCAGGGAGGAGCTCTACGGCCTGAATCGGCAACTCAAGGACGCGGCTATCTCCGTGGAAGCGAACCTGGCGGAGGGATCCTGCAAGCCCGGGGATCATGAATTCAGGCGCTTCGTCTCCATCTCGCTCGGATCGGCCTGCGAAGTTGAGTCCCACCTGATCGCCGCCCGGGATCTCAAGTTCCTGCCGGCGCAGGAGTTCGAGCGCTTGAACACGGCTTGCCAGAACGTTCGCCGGATGCTGGTCGGGCTTCTCCGCCGTCTTTCCGCGCCGACAGAGCGGCCGCCGCGCCGGCGCCCTCGGTCGCGGAGACCGCGGCTGGAGACTCGGACCTGAAACGGGGAACGGGTATCGGGGAGCGGGAAGCTCCACCATC
>DATHFI010000184.1:0-2439 GCA_035490275.1 Planctomycetota bacterium | reverse complement strand
GGAATCACATCGTTGGGAAAGTAGGTCGTTGCCAGGCTAAAAATTCAACGGCGCTCCGCAAGGGGCGCCGTTTTTTCTTAGCTTCAAAGCTTCATGAGCTTCAGAGCGGCAGCTCGAGGCGATTGAAGCTCTGAAGCTACTGAAGCTCTGAAACTCTTGCCCCGTTCAGGCTCCGGAGGAGCAGGTAGGAGCCGACGCCGGCCGAGCCGAGGACCGCGAGGGGAGGGGTCCACACCAGCGCCATCCGCAGGGCATGATCGTAAAGAAGGGACGACCACACGCCCGGGTCCGAAGGGAGGCCCGCCCATCCGTAGACGGCCGCGACCACGTACTGCATCGCGAAGTACGCCGCCCCGGCGCAGATCCCCGCGGCGGACGCGTGGAGGAGGAGGCGCGGGCGGGACTTCCGCCACAGCGCGCGCAGGATCGACGCGGCCGGACCCGAGCCGCATCCCTCGACGGCGCGGATCGCGGTCATCCACGTCACGCCGAGGGCGAGGGCGCCCAACCCCGCCGCCATCAGCGCCGCCAATGTGAGCGGCACGATGCGGAGAAGGGCGAACGTCTCGGCGAAGGCGGGGGAGCGCGACGCCGCGTCCGCGAGCCACTCGAGCACGCCCCGGAGCGCCACCCACGTGATGCCGAACGCGGCGGGAAGGCCCGCCGTGATCCCGAGCGTCGACGCCCACCACCGGACCAGGGTCCCCACCGACGGATCGGCGTTCTCGACGCGGTCGCGCGCCCGGCGGACGTGGACGGCCACGGCGCCCGCCGCGGCCGCGAGCTGGAGCCACGCGAGCCCGAGGCCGAGAACGCGACGCCGTCCCTCCGCCTCGACTCCCCGAATCCCCTCTTCCAGGAGTCCGGTCAGGAGCAGCGGCGGAAGGAGGAAGACGGCGGAAGCTATCCAGGCCTTCGCCGTGAAGGGGGCGGAGACCGCGCGGACGATTTCCGGGGCGAGCGGCGAGAGGGCGGACGGAGGGAGCGGAACCCGGACTTCATTACGGCGCGTCGCCTTGTCCCGCGAGGAGGGTTCGGCCACGGGGCCTCACAACGAAATCATTTTCACCAGGTCGAGATAACGGGCGGAGATCTCGGCGTCGGTCGCCTCCAGGAGACGGTCGGGCCCGAAGGATTCGACCGCGAGCGATCCCATCACGGAGCCGTAGATGAGGGCCTTCTTCAGGCGCTCGTCGTCGAGGCCCGCCTTGGCGAGGTACCCGAGAAGGCCGCCCGCAAACGCGTCGCCCGCGCCGGTCGGATCGACCACCCGCTCCGTGGGGTAAGCGGGCGCCGAGAACGAGAACGTCCGCGTGTGAAGCGAGGCGCCGTGCTCGGCGCGCTTCACGATCAGCCCCTTCAGGCCCGCCGCGAGCAGCGTCCGCGCGGCCCCGGCGATCGTCGGCGATCCCGCGAGCATCCGCGCCTCGGCCGCGTCGAGGCAGAGCGTGTGGACTTTCGGCAGGAGCTCCATGAGCGCGTCGCGTTCCTTCTGGATCCAGATGTTCATCGAGTCGAGGAGCACGAACTTCGGCTCGCGGAGCTGGGCGAGGACGGTCGCCTGCGTGAGCGGGCTCGTGTTGCCGAGAAGGACGTACTTCGAATCGCGGTAACTCTCCGGCAGGACGGGCCGGAACAGGTCGAGGATCTCCAGGTCGACCGAGACCGTCTCGCGCGAGGAGAGCGCGGCGTCGTACCGGCCGTGCCAGCGGAAGGTCCGGCGCGGCGCCGACTGGAGCCCCTCGAGGTCGATGGAGCGCTCTTCGAAGAGCTTGCGATGCTCCGCCGGAAAATCACGGCCCACGACGCCGACGAGACGAACCGGCGCGAATCGGTAGGCCGCGAGCGCGAAGAAGGTCGCGGAGCCGCCGAGGATTTCCGCCCGGCGTGCGGCCGGGGTCTCGACGGTGTCGAGGGCGACCGATCCGACGACGAGCACGGGATTCATGAAGGCACCGCGAGGGCGAGGGTACGGTCGATCCGTTCCAGGACCGCCTCGCGTCCCAGCAGCTCCAGGACTTCGTGGATCGGTGGGCTGACCGTGGTGCCGGTCATGGCGACCCGCAGCGGCTGGGCGACGGCTCCGAGCTTGACCGCGCGCTTCTCCGCGAACGACTTGAGAAGAGCCTCGATGCGCTCTTTTCCGAAATCGGGCGCGGCCGCCAATTCGCTCCGCAGCTCGCGGACGAGGTCGAAGCCGCCGCTCTTCAGCCACTTCTCGACCGCCGCGGGATCGAAAGTCACGGGGACGAAGAAGAACTTCGTGAGCGGCACGATCTCGTCGAGCCGCTTGAGACGTTCCTGCTGTTGAGCGACCGCCTGCCTCAGCTTCTCTGGGGAAACTCGAGACAGGTCGTAGGCGTTCTCGAGATACGGCCGGCAGAGCTCGACGAGCTTGTCGATCGGTGTCTTCCGGATGTAATGCGCGTTCATGAAGAG
>DATHFI010000183.1:0-5651 GCA_035490275.1 Planctomycetota bacterium | reverse complement strand
CCGCCTCCTCACCACGAAGACACGAAGCCACAAGGAAGAGGGAGTCCTCGAGAGCGCCCGCCGGCGTCCGCTTGGTGCCTTGGTGGCTTGGTGGTGTAAGAAAGGGCATTCCAACAGAGCTTGCCCAATGTCCAGACGCGGGACCAAAGACCTTAGACCACCCTTGAACCTTGAACCCAGTACTCTTCGCCTTCATCGCGTCCCCACTTCCGTGTAGGTCTTCCGAATCCGGACTTCCGGGCCCGGTTCGAGACCGATCGACCGCAGCACTTCTTCCGGCTTGGCCGTCCCCTGGTCGGTCACGCGGACGCGCATGAGGACTTTGCCGGGCTCCGCCTCGAGCGCCAGGACGTACCGCCGGATCTCGACCTTCTTGCCTCCCTTGTCGGACTTGCGCTCGATCCACGCCTCCTTCTTCGCGAGGAACTCCCGGACCCCGGCGACGAGGTCGGCTTCTTTCGGGACCGTCGCCTCGTACTCCACGTAGTCGATCGCGGACCGGTCCTTGCGGGCAAAGGCCTCGACTTTCGAGAGCTTCACGCCCTCGGGAAGCTGGACCGCGAGGGCCTGCTCGATCTTCGCGGGGGGCGTCCACGCCGTCAGCTCGACTTCGAGGATCTCGTCGAGGGACTCGATGCCGAGGCCGAGGGCGGTGGGAAAGGAGAGGATGGGATGCGGGTTGTACCCCTCGGTCATGCGAAGGGGCAGGCCGCTCCGCCGCAGGGCGCGCTCGAAGAGCCGCATCAGGTCGTGATGCGACAGGAACCGCATCTTGCCCGTCTTGGTGAAGCGCACCCGGTAAGGAAAGATATTCATGGTCAGCTATCCGCTATCAGCCGTCCGCTCTCCGCCGAAAAGCAGACAGCGGATGGCGGACAGCGGAAAGCAGTCTCAATCACAGGAGGGAGGGGGACGGGCAGAACGACGGTGTCACGGCTCTCCCCCGCCGGGGGAAGGCCGTGGAATATTTCGAGAGGGCCCGCAGCGGACCGGCGAATACGGCCGGTTGGCGCTACTCCCCGCCCTTCTTCAGTTTCTCGAGGTCCTTGCGGGCGCCCTGCATGCGCTGCTCGTCCCCGCGCCTCAGCTCCTCGGCGGCGGCGCGGCGCTTCAGCTCTTCGAGCTCTCCCCGCTCGCGCTCGCGGATCGCGTCCAGGTCGTTCCGGAGGTTCTCCTGGTTCACGTCCGAGGGCTGGATGATCGTCGGGGTCACGAAGATGATCAGGGTCTCTTTCCGGATCGTGTCGTTCCTCATCTTGAACAGGAAGTCGATGAGCGGCAGGTCGCCCAGGAAGGGCACCTTCTTGTCCTCGTAGCTCGACCGCTCGCTCTTCAGGCCGCCGAGGACGGCCGTCCGGCCATTCTCGATGAGCAGGGTCGTGACGAGCGTCGTGTTCTGGATGCGCGGCAGGTCGATCGAGGCGGGGCCGCCGCCGGAACCGGCGCCCTCCAAAGAGAACCGCTCGAAGCCCGCGACGAGGCCGGGGGCGGTGCCGGTGCCCGAGAGGAACTCGTTCTGGGGGATCACCGTCAGCAGGACCTGGTTGGTGTCCTTGATGATCTTCGGGATCACCATGAGCTGGAAGCCGATCTTGACCGGCGACCGGCGGCCTTCCGCGACCGTGAAGGCGAGGCCGCCGGTGCTGGTTTGAGTGACTTGGGATTCGGCGTAGGGCACCTCTTCCCCGAGGAAGATCGTGGCCGCCCAGTTATCCTTGACCGAGATTTGCGGCTCCTGGATCAGCTTCGAGTACTTGTCCCGTTTGAAGGCCCGGAACGTGGCCAGCATGTCGAAGCGGGTGAGGAAGAACTGGCTCGAGATGATCCCCTCGCGGCCGAGTCCGAAGGGCATGCGGGTCAGCTTGCCCGATCCGCTCGTGGTGAAGGGGCTCTGCGTGGCCGTGCCCGCCGTCACCGTGGTGCCGTCGACGCGCACGGGCGGCAGGGCCTGGGTCGTGACCGTAATGCCGTCCTCGCCTTGGAACGAGTAGTTCATGCCGAAGGTGAGCAGATCCTCGTTCACCGTGCTGATGTACTTCAGCGCGATGTTCACCTGCGAGGGTTGTACGTCGAGCACCTTGATCGCCCGCTCGATCTCGTCGAGGCCCGTGCGGGTGTCCGTGACGGCGATGGTGGCCGATTGGGGATCAAAGTAGATCGATCCCACCGGCTTTCCGTCGGGACCGCGGGTGAGCAGGGTCTCGAGGAGGGTGAGAAGGGTGAACTGCTTGGCGATGTCCGCCAGGGTCTTGGGCGTCTCCGGCGGCTTGCCCTCGACGTACTTGCCCGCCTCGATCTTGGCGATATACGCCGGCGGCCCGGTTATGTACTTCAGCGTGAACAACTTCCGCTCCAGCTGCTTGAGAAGCTCGTCCTGGTGGACGATCCGGATGATCTCCTTGTCGCGCACCGTCGTATATCCGCACGTCTTGCAGACCACCGTCAGCACCTCGAACCACGGCATGTTGTTCACGCTCATCGAGATGGTGCCGGCGACGCCGCCGAACCGCCCGCCCGGATCGCCGGTGTTCATGACGATATTCGCGCCCGACATGCGGGCGATGAGGCTGATGACCGTCTTGATGTCGGCCTTTTCGAAGGAGAAGGTGACGCGCGGCGGGCGGCTCAGGCGGATAAGCGTCGCCGACTCCTCTTCCACCGTCATTTCGGCCTTGGACACGAAGGCGTTGAACGCCGACCGCCACGGCTCGCTCCGGACGATGAACTCGTCGATGCGGAACTCCTCGGGCACGTTGCGCAGGTCGGCGACGAAATTGACGGTGCGGACCTGGCGGCGGAATTCCTCGATGATTTCCTGGACGCGGGCGTTCCGGAACTCCATCGTCACCTTCACGTCGACGCCCTGGAGGGTAGCGCGGAGGTTGCGCTCCAGCTGTTCGCGGGCCACCTCCTCGGGGGTCTGGGGCTTCTTATCCTCCTTCGGCGGCTCCTGTGGAGCGGGAGCGGGAGCCGGAGCCGGGGTCGGTGCCGGTTCCTGGGCCACTGTCGTGGTGATCGCGGCAAGCAGGAGCGCGACCGCGAGGTACGACAGGTTCAGGACGCCCTTCATACAGCCTCCTCTGATGATTGGATCCGACCCGCCTATTTCTTCAGAGTCACCTGGCGGACTTCGCCCTTGTACTCGACTTCGACCGCGTGCCGGTGGATCTTGAGGACCTTCACCCCTTCACGCGCGATGAGGTCGCCCTCGCGGTACGCCTCGTCGTTGATCACGGAGTAGGTCACGATGCGGCTCACCCGCACCGGCTCCGCCAGGGAGAAGCGCGCGCCGCCGATGAAGAGGTCGAACTTGACGACGTCCTGGACGACCTCCGTCGCGGTGATCGTTCCGGTGAGGATCAGGGTCTTCTTTTCCAGCTCGATCCTGGCCTGGCACGCAAGCCGCTGGTTCTGGGCCCCGCGGATCGCCTGCTCCAGCGTCGCCAGGCCCTCCTCGCTGCGCCAGAACTCCGGAAGGGTCCGCATCGCCTCGAGCTCGCGGATCTCCCGGTCGATTCCATCCAGGTTCAGGGCGTTCAGGAGGTCGTTGATCCGGTCGACCTTGGCCAGGGCGATGTCGAGCTGCTTCTTGACGCCCCCGTAGATCCGCTCCGCGTCCTCGCGGAGCTTCTCGACGTTGGTCCGCTTGACGACGTCGGCCTGCGACAGCGGATAGAGGCCGCGGTAGTGCTGGAGGATCTTCAGGTAGGTCCGTTTGGCGTCGTCCAGCAACGACTTGGAAACTTCATCCTGAAGCTGAGGGATCAGGGACTGGGCCTCCGCGAAGACGGCGTCGAACTGCTCGGGAAGGAGGTCCTTGAACTTCTTCTTGTTGGGATCCTCCGGCGTGCCGGGCCCGGTCTTCACTCCACCGGCCTCTTTCGCGGTCAGGGCGCCGCTCTTCGAGAAGGGGTCGCGCCGCCCGCGCGGGGTGAGTCCGGGCTGGCCCGAGCCCTTCGCGGCGGTCTCGTCTTTCGCGAACTTGAGGACGATGGAATCGTCCGACGTCTGGGCCTCGATGATCCGCCCGTACTTGTCGATCCAGAACTTGGTGAAGGGCGCGAGCTCCCCGCGGTCCCAGCCCTCGATCCGGACGGGCGTCACCTTGACCGGCTTGTCGAGGATCACCTTGGGCATCATGGTGTCGGTCGCGTAGCTGACGGAGACCGGCTCCTTCTGGCCGGGGATCAGGACCTTCTCCCGCAGCCGCGTCGACTGGGCCAGCGAGCCCCCCTGCCGCAGCTTGTAGAACATGGGGTTCAGGTAGATGTGGGCGGACTCGGCGATGAGGACCTTGGCCTCCCGGGTTTCCGGCGGAGAGTTGGGATCGGTTGCAATGGTGTACTTGATGACCCGTTCCTCGGTCTCCGGGTAGGTCCGGACCTGGATGATGGTCCGGCCCGAGCCCGTGGTCAGGGTGTAGTCCATGAAGAAGATGTCGAAATCCTCTTCGAGCTGGGCCGTGAGGTCCTCGCTGATGACGAAGCTCTCCTCCTCGCCGGTGGTCGACTTGCGGCTCCACTCGTACTCCGACTTCACCGTGTAGTCGTAGCGGTAGTTCCGCATGGTGGTGGTCGTGAGCAGCTCGTGGAAATAGCCCTTCGATTCCTTGTCCTGCTCGACGCGGTACCAGGTGTCGATCATGGCCGGGATGGGGGCGCGATCTTCCTGGGTGGCGGGAGCCGGGGCGGGTTCCTGCGCGGAGAGGAGCCCGGCCGAGACCGACACGGCTAGAAAAGCCCCGAGACCTCGCATGATGCCTCCCCGGCGTACATCCTTTTGCAGGAAACGGGAGTCCGGCGTGCGCCGGCCTGACAACCTGACCCTCCGCCCTCTCCGGGCGGTCTGCGGATGCACGGGAACCGAAGAAATTATATGCCCCCTTTCGGGGGTGTCAACCCTTTAATAATTCAGGAACCCCCTGTACACTTCCGGGTCGATGATCCTGCTCGTGGACAACTACGATTCCTTCACGTGGAACCTCGTCCAGGCCTTCGGAACGCTCGGCGCGGCGGTGGAAGTCGTGCGCCACGACCGCATCGATCCCGAGACGGCGGCCCGGAAGCGGCCCCGTGCGATCGTGATCTCCCCCGGCCCGAAGACTCCGCGGGACGCCGGGGTCTCCGGGGAGCTGATCCGGCGGCTCGCCGGCGAGGTCCCGATCCTGGGGGTCTGTCTCGGCCATCAATGCATCGCGGACGTCTACGGCGCGCGGGTCGTCCGGGCCTGCCGGCCCGTTCACGGCAAGACGAGCGAGGTCCGCCACGACGGCCGCGGGCTTTTCGAGGGGCTCGGGAACCCGATGACGGTCATGCGCTACCATTCGCTCGTCGTGGACGAGAGGTCGCTCCCGCCGGAGCTCGAGGCGACGGCGCACACCGAGGAGGGCGAGCTGATGGGTCTGCGCCACCGGACCCTGCCCTTGGAGGGAGTCCAATTCCATCCAGAAAGCTACCGTACGCCCGCCGGCCTCGAGCTGTTGCGGAATTTCCTACGACGGTAGCACTCGGGGTGAATGATGACAGATGACCGATGACAGATGACGGCCCGAATCAAGTACCCCGGCCGCATGGAATATCGCACCAAGTGGGTTGTCGAATAGGTTCGCGGGCCGTAACCTGTCATCCGTCATCCGTCATCGGTAATCCGGG
>DATHFI010000182.1:0-2026 GCA_035490275.1 Planctomycetota bacterium | reverse complement strand
AACTCGCCCTTCACGCTGGCGCCGGCCTGGAGGAGCCCCATGTCGAGGCCGATGATCTCCACGTCCTTCAGGATGTCGGGCACGTCGCCCTCGACCACGCGCAGGGCGAGCCCTTCCACGACCGCCGTTTTTCCGACCCCCGCCTCGCCGACGACGATGGGATTGTTCTTCCGGCGCCGCGCGAGGATGTCGATCATCTGCCGGATTTCCCGGTCGCGGCCGAAGACGGGATCGATCGTCCCTTCGCGGGCCCTCCCCGTGAAGTCGACGCCATACTTCTTCAGGGCGCTGTCGCCGCCGCCGGGGGCTCCGCCCGCGCCGACCTTCTCCTCGGGCCCGCGCGCAAACGTCGCCGCCCCCTCGCTCGATTTTGCGACGATGACCGCGTAGTTCGTTCTCAGCTCGTCCCGTCGGATTCCCTGGAAGAGCTCGGTGTAATCCTCCGAGGTGAACCGCATCGGGTTGGACAGGAGGGCGCGCAGGAGGATGCCCGACCGGATCTCGGCGAGATTGTGGTCGAGCGACGCGAGGATCCACGCCTCCTGGATCCAGTCGATGAGCAGGGGGGAGAAGACCGGCCGTCCGGCGCTTCCCGTCCGGAACTTCTCCGTGATGTTGTTGAGCGCCTTCCGGGCGCGGCCGGAGTCGACCTCGAAGTGCTTCAGGATCCAGTTCAGATCGGCGCCGGTGTCCTCGAGCATCAGGGCCAGGACGTGCTCGACCGTCACCTCGTAGTGGGAGCGGGAGACGCACACGCCGGCGGCCGATTCGAGCATCCGCGAGCAGAAGCGGTTCAGGCGGGTGAGGAGGGACCGGATCTCAACGCTGACCATGGATTCGCCCTTTCATCTTGTAGGAGAGGGACTGGTTCGCGCCCGGCGCCTTCCCGATCCACGTCGACCATCCCAGCCGGCCCTCGGGGCCGCCCAGTTTCAGCGCCGGAATTTCCTCGCGCCTCAGCCACAGCTTCACTTCGTAGTCGAGCCCGTCGGTATTGAAGCGGTCCACGATCTCCTCCAGCTCCGCCGTCTTGTCTCCGGGCGGAAGGAACGCCAGGTAGTCCGCGAGCCCGAGCCGGTCGAGCCGGACCCGGAAGCTGGCGCCCCGGTCGAAGATCCGGCCGCCGATGTTCATGTCCTGCCCCAGCCGGTTCCGATGCGCCCCCACCCGGCACTGCTCCTCCTCCGGGATGTCGAGCCACCGGCCCGCGAACTGCTCGATTTCGACCGTGATCCCGGGGAAGTAGTCGGACAGGATGCCCCTGAGGGCGGTCGCCGGCCGCGTGCGCTGCGTCCAGAGTCCGGCGTACGCCAGGAGACGGATCGCCGGAATGCGCGGCTGCGGCGTCTCCGGATCGGGCAGCAGCCCCGCCAGGAGGAGAAAGAGCCGGGAGAGCGGATCGATGCCGCCGAAGCGGAACCGGACCAGGTGGCGATACTTTTCCCAGACCCGGTACAGCATCGAGACCGTCCGGTGGTGGAAGAGGTCCATGAAGGGCCGGGTGATCCCCACGTCCTCGTCCTGGTGGAGCAGCGTCTCGGTGAAGTGGATGGGCAGCGGCGATCCGGCGCCGTACATGCCGAGGAAGGCCGTGGTGAGTTCGAACCGCGGAAGCTCCGCGCCGTTCGGCTCCTCCACCGTGAGCTTCTGGACGTCCGACGAGGAGAAGGCCAGGGAGAGGTCGGACCGGAACCGGATGACCTCCCGCTCCGGGGGACCCTGCGTCCCGACGGGGGCGGAATTCGGAAACAGGATCTGCAGAAGCTGGACGATCCGGTAGAACGAGAACCGGTGCGGCTCCGCGAGGAGCTGCCGGCTCAGAGGGTGATCCTGCCACCGGCCTTCGGCGGCCACGTGTACACCTCCCCGAACTTGGCGCCACGGATCGTCAGCTTGCTGAAGGAATTGAGGCTGACGTACAGCGAGAAAAACTCGTTGAGCAGCGATCCGAACAGGTACATGTCCCCCTCGCCCGAGAATCCCTCCTCGTTCAGCTCGATCTCGACGGCGATCCCCCGCACGGGGT
>DATHFI010000181.1:0-3292 GCA_035490275.1 Planctomycetota bacterium | reverse complement strand
AGAATCACCTGGTTTCCGCTGTCTTCCGTCTCCGGGTCTCCCAAAATCCGCAATCCGAAATCCGCAATCGTCCCTCAGTACCTCGCCAGTTTCCGTGCCGCCTTCACGATGTCGCCCACTTGGGGCAGGAAGTAGTCCTCGAGCGTCGGCGCGTACGGGACCGGCGTGTCGGGCGCCGTGACGCGCAGGATCGGCGCGTCGAGCGAATCGAAGGCCGCCTCGGTGACGCTGATCGCGATCTCGCCCGCGATCCCGCCCGTCCGCGTGTCCTCGTGGACGACGAGCAGCCGGTTCGTCTTCTTCACGCTCTCGATCACCGTCGCGCGATCGAGCGGGTAGAGCGTCCGCAAGTCGATGACCTCGACGCGGATTCCCTCCTTCGCCAGCTCCGCGGCCGCCTCGAGGCTCTGCGCGCGCATCATCCCGTACGTCGCGATCGTCAGGTCGTCCCCCTCCAGCGCGACCGCCGCCTTGCCGATCGGCGTGAGGATCTCCTCCCCCTCCGGCAGGTCCTCCTTCAGACGCCGGTACAGGAACTTGTGCTCCAGGAAGAGCACCGGATCCGGATCGCGGATCGCGCTCTTGATGAGCCCCTTCGCGTCGCGCACCGAGCCCGGCGCCACGACCTTGATCCCCGGCGAATGGACGAACCACATCTCGATGTTGCGCGAGTGGAACATCCCCGCCCGCACGCCGCCGCCCCACGGGCCGCGCAGGACGATCGGGACTCCTACGCCCCACCGGTACCGGCTCGTCGCGGCGAAATTGACGATCTGGTCGAACCCGCACGAAATGAAGTCGATGAACTGGAACTCGACGACCGGCTTGAACCCCATGTACGACATCCCGATCGCCGCGCCGACGAGGCCGAGCTCCGCCAGCGGCGTGTCCATGACCCGCTCAGGACCGAACTTTTCCAGGAAGCCCTTCGTTACTCGAAAGGCTCCTCCATAGGCCCCAATGTCTTCCCCCATCAAGACGACATTGGAATCCCGGAGCATCTCCTCTTTAAGACCGGCAGAGATTGCCTCCAAGTATGTTTGTTCAGTCATTTGGCCGCGATGACCGATGACAGATGACCGATGACCAGGATGTCATCCGTAATCTGTCATCCGTCATCATTCGTTCCACCACTTGGCAAAGGCCGTCACGCTGTCGTCGTCGAACACTCCCTTCAGGGCTTCTTCTCCCTCGGGGTGAGGTCTGCTGAGCGCGAACTGCTCGGCTTCGCTGACTTCCTTCTCAATGCGCGCTTCGATCTCGGATTTCTCCTTGGCCGAAGGAGCGAGAAGCTTCTCGCACCGGTCGATCGGATCCTTCTTCTCCCACTCCGCGAAAACCCCCTTCGGCACGTATCCCGCGTCGTCGTGCTGGGCGTGGCCGCGCATCCGCATCGTCTTGAACTCGATCACCCGCGGGCCGCCGCCGGCGCGCGCCTCCTCCACGAACTTCTTCGTAAGCGCGTACACCTCGGCCACGTCGTTCCCGTCGCCGACCGCCCACGGGATCGCGTAGGCCTCCGCCTTCCGCGCGAGGTCCTTCACCGGCGTCTGGCGCTCGACCGGCGTCGAGTACGCCCACTGGTTGTTCTCGATCACCAGGACGAACGGGACCTTGAAGACCGCGGCGAAGTTGAGCCCCTCGTGGAATTCGCCGGTCGAAGTCGCGCCGTCGCCGACGTACGTCAGAGTCACCAGGTTCCGCTTTTTCAATTTCCCCGCGAGCGCCATCCCTGCCATCACGGGCACGAGCGTGCCGAGCATGCTGATGCACGCGACGACGCCCGTCTTCTCGACGTCGCCGAAGTGGGTGGAGTTGTCCTTCCCGTGGTTGGGGCTCGTGGCGCGCGCGAGATAGGAGGCAAGGACCTGCTTCGGGGACCACCCGCGGACGAGGACCGCGCCCAGGTTGCGGATCATCGGCGCGACCTTGTCCTGGGGCTCGAGGGCGAGCGCCGTGCCGACGGAGATGGCCTCCTGGCCGCGGCTCGAGAAATTTCCGCCGTGGATGTTTCCCTGGCGGTACAGGAGCGCGGCCCGGTCCTCAACCGCGCGCGTGAGCTTCAGGAAGTAGTAGGCCCGTTCAAGGAGCGGCCGGGACGGGTCGGAGGTCGCGGCCGAAGACCGTGCCGAACGCTTCGGCGACATCGCGCTTCACCCCCTCCGGATCCACGGGACGGCCCAGCCTCGCGGCGAGCGATGTTACCCCCTCCCCCCGGAGCCCGCAAGGAACGATGAGGCCGAAGCGGGCGAGGTCCGTCGCGACGTTGAACGCGAATCCGTGCGACGTGACCCACCGTTCAACGCGCACGCCGATCGCGCCGATCTTCTCCGTCCCGACCCAGACCCCGGTCATGCCGGGGCGCCGGTCCGCCGTCACCCCGTGGCGCGCGCAGACCGCGATCATGACCTCCTCGAGGCGCTCGAGGTACCACTTCACATCGCGCCGGAGCGCGTTCAGGTCGAGGATCGGATACCCGACGACCTGGCCCGGCCCGTGGTAGGTGACGTCGCCGCCGCGGTCGGTTTCGTGGACCTCGACCCCGAGGCGCGCGAGACCCTCCCGGTTCACCAGGAGGTGCTCCGCCTTCGCGACTTTCCCGAGCGTCACGACGGGCTCGTGCTCGAGGAGGAGAAGAGTGTCCGGGATCTCGCCGGCGATGCGTCGCCGGACGAGGTCGCGCTGGAGCTCCAGGCCCTCCGCGTACCGGAGCCGGCCCAGGAAGCGGACGTCGCAGGGAATCATGGCGCCGTCCCGGTCCAGAGCCGGAGGACCCAGTAGAGGAGGAACGCGGCCGTGAAGGTCACGACCGCGAACGTGGCGCGGCGGGCGTTGATGTCCGGAAGCAGATTGCGGCCGGTGATCAGGCCGATACCGAGCGCGACCCACGCGCCGAGCGCGCCGAGCGCCACGAGGGGCGCGAAGGCGTGGTACGTGACGCTGGCCGCGAGTTCGCCCCGCGCCAGCGCCGCCAGTCCGCGCGTCATCCCGCAGCCGGGGCACGAATAGCCCGTCGCGGCCTTGAGGGCGCACAAGGGGATGCCCTTATCGGCGGGCCGCCACAGCGCGGCAGCCACGAAGGCGGCGGTGAGCGCGACGAAGGCGGCGGCCCTAGGCCGGGACCGGGCCGAGCTGACGGTGGAGGCGCCAGTGGTGGTTGAGCTCATTTTGCAGCAGCGCGACGGCGAAGACCCAGACGGGAATGGCGAGCGAAAGGCACAGCAGCGACGCCGCGAGGACCGCGAGGAGCACGCACGGGGTCAGCACGTCGCGGCACGGGAACTCCTCCTGC
>DATHFI010000180.1:0-3720 GCA_035490275.1 Planctomycetota bacterium | reverse complement strand
CGGCCGGATCCAAAACAGGCTCTTCCCGAAGGGCCTTCCTTCCGGGGACGACATTCAGTCCCTGGCAAAGGAGATCGAGCTCGACCTCGCCCTGGAGGGCGCGCAGGAAAAGACGGCCGATCCCGTCCGCGACATCCAGCGCAGACTCGATGATAAGCGGAGGAAGGTGAAGCTCATCCTCGGCGCTCTTGAGGAGGACTCGCTCGCATTGGCGAAGGAGGAGCTCCGGGTGCTGAACCGCGAGATCCGGTCTCTGGAGGACGACTTGGAGCTTGCGCGCGCCAAGGGAGGAAGTCCGTCGCGCACCGACCTCAAGAGCCAGGCCCGCGAGATCGCTTCGCGGATCGCGGACTTCCGCCGCATCATCGACCGGGGAACCCCCGAAGAACGGAAGGAGTTCGTCCGGCTCTTCGTCGGGGAGATCGTGGTGGATGCCGCGAAGGGGGAGGTCTCCGTCGGGTTCTTTGAACTCCCCGAAGGGAGGTTTGGAATTTCTTACGTTTGGGATCAATGCCCCCAACGGGAGTCGAACCCGTGTCGCGGGCTTGAAAAGCCCGTGTCCTAGGCCTCTAGACGATGGGGGCCTGGATGTGATCAATCAACCGGCATCGGCATCCACAATCCACAATCAACAATACCGCAATCCGAAATCCGGGTTGGTGAGGGCGGTGGGGATTGAACCCACGACCCACGGTTTAAAAGACCGTTGCTCTACCTCTGAGCTACGCCCTCCCCGAGGACGGCGCATCATACCGCGACGTCCACCCGCTGCCAACCGTCCACCCGCCCTTCCCTCCGGCTCGAAACTCGAAGCTTCTGAAGCTGGGTGCTGGGACCTGGGCGCTGGAAACTCGCCCTGCGCCCCCCTCCTTGCCTCGCACTCCCCCGTATGCTACCGTCCCACCTCTGATGCTGCGCGCCGTCACGTTCGACCTCTGGGAAACCCTCATCCACGACGTCCCCGACGACGAGCACCGCCGCCGCGAGCGGCGCCTCGCCGACATCGCCGCCGTCCTCCGCCGCGCGGGGATCGACCCCGACCCCGCCGCGTTCCAGAACGCCCACCGCGAAGTCTGGATCCGCATGGACGCCCACTGGAAGATCGGCCGCGACCTCTCCACCCTCGAACAAACCCGCCTCTTCCTCGAGATCGCCCTCGGCGGTCCGCTGAATGGACGCCTCCCCGGCGCCGCCCTGGACGAAGCCGCCGAAAGATACGGCGACACCCTCCTCCACTTTCCGCCGCGCCCCGCCGACGGCGCCCCCGAAGCGCTCGCCCACGCCCGCGACCGCGGATTCCGCACCGCCCTCATCTGCAACACGGGCCGCACCCCCGGGCGCGTCCTCCGCGTCATTCTCGGGCGACTCGGACTCCTCGACCATTTCGAGACTCTCTGCTTCTCCGACGAACTCGGCATCTGCAAGCCCGACCCGGACATCTTCCACCGCGCCCTCGCCCCCCTCGGCGTCCGCCCCGACGAGGCCCTCCACGTGGGCGACCGGCCCGACCTCGACCTCGAGGGCGCCCGCGCCGCGGGACTCCGATCCGTCCACCTCCGCCGGCCCGGCGCCGCCGAAGGCCCGGCCGACCACGTGATCCCGAGCCTCCGCGACCTCCCGCCCCTGCTCGACTCGTTGCGGCGGAGCGGAAACTCATGAGCTACACCCTCCTCGGCCGCACGATCTCCAAGATCGCCGTCATCGGCAGCGGGCAGATCGGGCCCGACATCGCGCTTCATTTCTCGAAGGTCCTCGGCTCCCACCGAGTCCCCATCGTCGTCCAGGACATCATCCCCGCGGCCCTCGAGGCGGGCGCCGCCAAGACGCGGAAGAAGGTCGAGAAGGGCGTCGAGACCGGCGCGTTCAGCGCGGACGAGGCCGAGTCGATCCTCCGCAACATCACCTTCAGCGACAACCCGGCGGCCGCCGACGGCGCGGACTTCGTCATCGAGGCCGCGAGCGAACGCCAGGAGGTGAAGCAGGGGATCTTCGAGCGCCTCGAGGGCCGCGTCGCTCCCGGCGCGATCCTCGCCTCGAATTCCTCCCACATGGAGCCCGAGGTCATCTTCGATCGGCTGAAGCGGAAGGACCGCGCCCTCGTCATCCATTATTTCTTCCCGGCCGAGCGCAACCTCGTCGTCGAGGTCGTGCCGGGCCCCGCGACCGATCCGGCCGTCGTGGACTTCTGCATGGCCTTCTACGAGGCGATCGGCAAAGTCCCCATCCGCGTGAAGAGCCGCTACGGCTACGCCCTGGACCCGATCTTCGAGGGCGTCTTCCTCGCGGCGCTCCAGATCGCCGACACGGGGTTCGCCAGCCCGAAGGAGATCGACCTCATCGCCCAGAAGACGCTCGGCCTCGGCGTCGGCCCCTTCACCGCGATGAACCTGACGGGCGGCAGTCCCATCACGCAGACCGGGCTCACGAACTACCACCACAAGATCATGCCGTGGTTCCGGACGACGAAATCGCTCGACGACCTCGTGGCGAGCCGGGGCTCGTGGCCCACGGCCTTCAAGGGCGAGGTCTACTCGGTCGAACCCGCGATCGCCGACTTCATCGCGCGCCGGCTGCAGGGGGCGTACTTCGGACTTTTCGGGGAGGTGCTCCAGAGCGGGATCGTGGAGCCGGGCGATCTCGAGATGGGGATCGAGCTCGCCCTCGACGCCAAGCCGCCGATGCGGATGATGAACGAGCTGGGCGTCGTGAGGTCGCTGGAGATCGTGCTCGACTTCGCGAAGATCAATCCGGGCTTCGAGACGTCGCCGATCCTCGTCGAGCAGGCCTCGCTCGGCCCCTGGAAAATCCCGCACGTCTTCCGCCGCGACGTGGACGGCATCGCGATCGTTACCATCAAGCGGCCGCGCATCCTCAATGCGCTCAGCCTCGACGTCTACCGCCAGATCAAGGAGGAGTTCGAGCGCATCCGGAGCGACCCGGCGATCGTCGGGGCCGTCCTCACCGGGTTCGGGGTCAAGGCGTTCGTGTCGGGGGCGGACATCGGCATGCTCGCCCAGATCAAGAGCCCGGCGGACGGCGAAGCGGCCTCGCGCCAGAGCCACAACGCGCAGGGCGTGATCGAGAACATGGGGAAGCCCGTCGTGTGCGCGCTCAACGGTCTCTCGCTCGGCGGCGGGAGCGAGCTGGCGTATTGCTGCACCGTGCGGATCGCGCGCCGGGGCATCCGGGCCCTCTTCGGCCAGCCCGAGGTGAAGCTCGGGATCATCCCCGGGGCGGGCGGATCGGTGCGCCTTCCGCGCCTCATCGACTTCGCGACCGCGTGGAAGCTCCTGAGAACGGGAGGGACGATTTCCGGGGCCGAAGCGCTCAAGCTGGGCCTCATCGAGGAGGAGGTCGAGGACAATCTGATCGGGCGGGCGGTCGAGCTCGCCCGCCAGCTCGCGTCGGGCGCCGCGAAAGGGAAGGAAATCAATCGCGAACCGATCCCCGTGCCGCCCAACCTGCCCGAGGTGGAGCTTGGGACGCTCAGCCGCAAGGTGGACGAGATCCTGCGCTCGGCGATCCTCGAGGGCGCCAAACTGCCGCTGGAGCACGCCCTGCGGTTCGAGTCCTCCAAGTTCGGCGAAGTGTGCGGGACGGAGGATATGAAAATCGGAATCGAGAACTTCCTGAAAACCCAGCTCAAACAGCCCGCGAAGTTCGTTCACCGTTGACCGTTCACCGTTTGCCGAACGATTTCTCAAACCCAACCTCGCCACA
>DATHFI010000179.1:0-4721 GCA_035490275.1 Planctomycetota bacterium | reverse complement strand
CTACCCGCGGATCCTAACGGGTACCGAGATCACGAGCCTGGCCGAACTCACCGGTTGTGTTCGCAGCGCCGCCGGGGATGCCGTCGACGGCGAATTCTCCGGCGGCCTGCCTTCCGGCAACGGGGCGGCGGGGGGCGACTTTGTCAGCACCTTTGCGATCGTCCCCGATCCGCCGAGCGTGGTTGAGGAGGCGAGCGGGGGTGGAAATCGCGGCTGCGGGGCCTTGGGAATTGAGGTCTTCATCCCGCTGGGCATCCTTTCCTTGCTGAAACGCCGGCGACGTGCGAGCGGTCCTTCAATCTAGGCGGCCCGAGAGGAAGAGACGACGATGGGAGTAGTAGGACGCCTGGTCGGCTTCATGATTTTGGTGGCGATGTCCGCTCCGCCCGCGGCCGTCACGACGTTCACCGACGTCACGGGCGGGGCCCTGACGGGCCTCGTCGTCTCCAAGCTCGCGCTGGGCGACTACGACAACGACGGCGACCTCGACCTGGCGGTCGAAGGGTGGGATCCCGCGGCCGGCGCCCGGTTCGGCCGGATCTACAAGAACACCGCGGGAACCTTCACGCTCGAGACGAACGCGGCCTTCTCGTCTCTGAACGAGGGCCCGGTCTCGTTCGGCGACCTGGACAACGACGGCCGGCTGGACCTGGTATTCGGCGGATGGAGCGGCGGGGGAACCTTCAACCACATGTTCCGGAACGACGGCGGCGGAATCTTCAGCTTCGTGGCGAACGGTCTCCGGGGGATGAAGGGATCGGACGCGGCGTGGGCCGACATCGACAATGACGGGGACCAGGATCTCATCCTGGTGGGCGAAAGCTACGACCCCGGCGGCGGCGACAAATCCCAGGTCTATCGGAACGACGGGAACGGCCAGTTCACCCTCATCCAGGATTTGCCGGGGGTTTACCAGGGGCAGGTGGCGGTCGGCGACTTCGACGCGGACGGCGACCTGGACCTGGCGATCACCGGCCGGACCGTCGGCTCCAAGATCTTCCGCAATGACGCGGGAGTCTTCTCGGACATCGGCGCCGGGCTGCCGTCCCTCTGGTACAGCGCCGTCGCCTGGGCCGACATCGACAACGACGGTGACCTGGACCTGGCGCTGTGCGGCGGCAACGGCAGCGTCGCGACCCATTTCGACATCTACCGAAACGACGCGGGGGCCTTCGTCGCCCTCAACGCCGGGCTCTCCCCGGTCCACTTCGGCGACCTGCGGTGGGGCGATTTCGACAACGACGGCGATCCGGACCTGATGGTCACGGGCGGAAGTTCCACGGGGGCGACGGCGATCGTGAAGATCTACGTCAACACCAACTCCGTCTTTACGGACGCAGGCTTCGGCATCGTCGCCATGGCGAATGCGGCGACATCCGCCTGGGGCGACTACGACAATGATGGGGATCTGGACCTGTTCGTGGCGGGACACGACCTCGGGGCGCAATCGATCAAGGTCTATCGCAATGACGGGAGCGCCTCGAACACGGCGCCGACCGTCCCCGGATCGGCCTCCGCGACGGTGGCGGTCGGCGACGCGACGTTCTCGTGGGCCGCCTCCACCGACGCCCAGACGCCTCAAGCGGGACTTACCTACAATCTCCGGGTTGGGACCACGTCGGGAGGCGAGGAGATCATGACGGGGATGGCCGATCCGTCCACGGGGCTGCGCCGGATCGCCGCGATGGGAAACGTCCAGCACAACCTCGCGTGGACCCTCCACCTCCCCGACGGAGTCTACTACTACAGCGTCCAGGCCGTCGACGGCGGGTTCATGGCGTCCGGCTGGAGTGCCGAGAATGTCGTCGCGGTCAGTACAGGCGGAGGCGGCGGCGGTGGTGGGGGCGGAGGAGGTGGCGGGGGCGGCGGAGGTGGTGAGGACGGCAGAGGTGGCGAGGGCGGCGGCCGTGGCTGCGGACTGATCGGACCCGAAGCGTTGGCGGCCTTGGGGCTGCTGCTCGTGGCGCGGCGGGCGCTGAGGCGGACCGTCGCGTAACGCCCGCTCGCCGGGCCGGATTCGAATCCGCCTTCGCCCTGCTATTGGCTGGGAGCTTCCGTTGGGGCTACGGCGAGATTTTCATGAATTCGGAAGACATTCCGGAGAAGGTCGATTTGCACCTCGGGCTTTGATGGTGCCGGGACCGGGATTCGAACCCGGAGCCTACGGCTTATGAAACCGCCGCTCTAACCGTTGAGCTACCCCGGCCCGAGGCGCGGACATCCTATCGGTCCCCGCAGGGCGAATCAAGACGACCTCGGAGCCCGTCGGGCCGCCCTCTTTCCCTCGGGCTGGAAGCTCGAAACTTCTGCAGCGGGGATCGGGAAGCAGGGAACGGGGAGCTCCACCCAAGTCTCCGATGGCTACTCCAATGTGCCCTGCCACACGTAGGGAAGGGCTTTCAATCGCCCCGGACGATCCATCGTCCTTAGAGCGGACACGAGGTCATCCACAATCGACCTCTGCAGCGCCACCGCGTGCGCCGGACCCAGCGTCCGGCCGAACGGGAAGTTGATGAAGAGCGGACGCGGCACCCGCACCTGCTCCGTCACCTCGCGCACCGTCGAGAGCGTCACCGTCGAGATCCCGCCGGCCTCGAGCTCGCGCGCGACGATCCCCGCCGTCTGGTTGCACTCGAACGACGCGGGCACCACGAACGCCACGTCCACCTCGTGATCCTGCCGCAGGCGCCGCGCGACCTCCGCCGCCGACGCCCGCAGCTCCGCGATCCGGCCGCACCGGCCGTAGAACGAAAAGAACGTGTCGCCCACGCCGCCGATCACGCGACGGTCCACCAGCTCCTTCAACCGGTCCGCCGGCGCCACGACGTTCAGGTCGGACTGCGCCGCCCGCGGGTCGAAGCCCGCGAAGTCGAACGCGACATCCGCCGGCGCCACGTACGTCGAGAGCTCCCGCGCCTCGGCGCTCCCGGACGCGCGGTCCGCCTCGAACGGGGCCCCGGTCTTGAGCCGCAGGCCCGCCGTCGAGACGAGCGCCGCGCGGCAATGCGCGAGATCGTGCCGGAGCGGCGACCACGGCGTCGGCTCGTCCTGGACGAACGTGTACTCGGCCGCCGCCCGCTCCAGTCGATTGCGGACGTCCGGCGGATAGAAGGGGAACTGGGTCATGCAGACTCCCTCGGCGCTGTCGAAAAGAACGCCCTGGACGCTTTGGGAGCCGCTGACTAAGTCTCGAGGCCGCTGGACATGCCTGACGGTACTGCAGGGTACTCCCTACGGCGCCCTCTCTCCATTCCGGAGTTCATTTTAGCACCTCCCGAGCGAAAACGGAAGGGCGAACGGCGCCCGGTAGTGTGTCCGATTCGAGTTTCCAGATCCCAGATCCCAGTCTTCGGAAGTATCCAGTTTCAAAGTCCAAAGCCGGGATTCGCACGGTTTGCCCGGAAATGAGTTTTTCGGTTCCGGCTGGCAGCCTGGAACTTCGGGAGACTGGAATCTGGGATCTTGAATCTGGAAACTAAGACACCACACGGCGGCCCGGCGCGTACAATGTCGCCCATTCCCGATCGGAGACCCCCATGAAATGGCTCCTGGCGATGCTCCTGGCGGCGGCCCCCCTAGCCGCACAGGACCAGGCGGACGCTCCAGGATCCTGGACGCACTTCAAGCCGGGCACCTCCCGAAAGGTGCGGATGACCATATACGGGGGGACCTCCGAAACCCTCCTCACGCTCAAGGAGGTCACCGAGAAGGAAGTGGTCTTCGACATGGTCACTTCAACCAAGGCCGACAAGGAAGGGAAGGCCTCGGTCTTTAGAATGCCGCTCTACAAGCTCGGGGAGAAAATCGCGGAAGAGACCCTGAAGTTCAAGGGCACGGACTACAAGTGCCGGGTCGTGAAGGGAAACTACGAGGTCGCGGGGATGAAGACCGAGTTCAAGTATTGGATCGCCGAGGGGGTCGATTACCCCCTGAAGACCGTGTCCGCCTCCACCGGGGCGCAGGCGTGGATGAATCTCGAGACGGAATCGATGCTGGTAAGTCTGGACGAGGAGGTGACCATCGCGGGTCGGAAACTGAAGTGCGCCAAGTACGACGGCAAGATCAAGGGCTCGCAAAGCGGCACCGTTTCCATCTGGCATTGCCCTGAAATCCCCGGCGGCATGGCCCGCACCGAAACGGAAATCGGCATCGCGGGGGGCGCGAAGACCAAGATGACCATGGAGACGATCGAGTTCGAGGTGAAGAAGTAGGGGAGAGAGCCCAAGCCTGGATGATCCCTCTCATGAACCTATCCTTCCTTCCCCGGCCCCTCGGTGCGCTGCTTCTCCTCGCGCTCGCGCTCCGCGTCGCAGCGGCGGCCAACACGTCCGTCATCAACCACGACGGCGCGCGATTCACGATGTCCGCCCGCGCGATCCGCGCCGGAGACTGGGAGACGGCCCTCAACGTCGAGCCGCGCATGCCGCCGCTCTACCCGATCGCCATCGCCGGCCTCTCCAAGGTCACCGGAAGCCTCGGACTCGCGGGAACCCTCATCTCCGTCCTCTGCGGGACGCTCCTCGTGGTTCCGGTCTACCTTCTCTCGCGGGCGATCTGGGACGGGAGCGTCGCGTTCCTCGCCGGGTTCGTCGTCGCCATCTTGCCCGACCTCGCCCTGAATTCGGGCGACGTCTGGACCGAGCCGCTCTTCTTCCTGCTCTTCTTCGTCTCGGCCGCCGCAACATGGTTCGCGGGGGAGCGACCCGCGCTCTGGAAATTCG
>DATHFI010000178.1:0-2557 GCA_035490275.1 Planctomycetota bacterium | reverse complement strand
GGACATCCTCGACTACGACTGGAAAGGCCTGATCCTCCGCCGGGGCCGGGTTCGCAGCCTCTACCGCGGCGTCGCGCTGCAGGACTGGATCCGCCGAGCGCTCCCCGTCGACCGGTTCGACCAGCTCATGAAGCCCGCCTACTTCACCTCTGTCGACATCAACCGCGGTGAGGAGATCGCCTGGGGCCGCGAAGGCTGGAACGACATCCCGGTCCACCTGGCCGTCGCGGCGTCGTGCGCCATCCCGGGCATCTATCCCCCCGTCGAAATCCGCGGGCGGCATTTCGTGGATGGAAGCCTGGTGGACACGCTGCCGGTGCGGGCGGCGACCGCCTCCCCCTCCGACCTGATCATCGCGGTCTACCTTGAGGAGCCCGGCGCCTCGCCGACGCGGTCCGTCCAGCGGCTCGGGATCGGCGCCATCCTCGAGCAGGCGCAGTCGATCGTCTCGCGGACGCTCCTCGGCCTCCGCCTGAACCGGTTCGAGGGCGCCCCCATCGCGCTCGTTTGGCCCCGAGTGAGGAGCCACGGCATGTTCCAGTTCGACCGCACGGAAGAGGTCATCCGGGCGGGCGAGGAGGCGGCCCGGCGCGCGATCGAAACCGATCCGGCGCTCCGGGGCGCCGAGCCGATCGGAGACACTCCCACTCCCGGGACGCTCCAGCCGCCGAAGCGCGACACGGACACCCGGACCCTCCGCGGACAGGGATCGTAAAAAAAGCCGGGAGCGGCGCGACGCCGCCCCCGGCCTTGAAGGTCTGCCGGAACGTCTCGACCCGACCTACTTCTTGATGAGCTCCTCGGCGAGCTCGACGGTGACCACGCGGTGACCGAGCCATCCCTCGGGGTCCTTGAGGACCGCGCCCGTGACCCCCACGTACTTGCCGTAGAGGTTGTTCAGCCGGATGCGCATCTCCTCGTCGCCCTCCTTCACCTTGAGGAAGGCCACGATCTTGCCGGACATGACGAGCTTGTGGGCGCCGGGCCGGTTGAGGAGCATGCCGACGGTGTCGACGTAGCCGCAGGCGTCGTACTTGAGCTGCTGCCCTTTGCGCTTCTCTTCCTGCGAATCGCGGAGGGCCTGGAGGGCTTTTTGCGTCCCCTCGAGGTTCCCCTTCACGCCTTTGAACATCATGTCGAAATTCGTGTAGGACTTGAGGTCGCTCTCCGCCTGCTTCTTCACGGGCTCGGTCTTCGCCAGGGCGACCGCTTCCGTGAAGGCCGCCACCACTCCGCCGAAGTCGACTTCCAGGAGCTTCTGACCGGCGATGAGCTTGCGCTGCTCATCGATGAGCTCCTCGGCTTCACGGATCTTGGCCAGCGCGGCGGCGTCGGAGCCGCCCGCTTCCTTCGTCTCGGGATTCGCCAGTGCGGCGCCGGCGGCCGGAGCCAGGAACTTGACGTACTTCTTCGAGACGAAGTACTTCACGGCATCGGGCGCGGCGATCTGGTACCACCCGAGGTGCTCCTTCAGGATCGTGACCCGCTCCCCCTCTTTCAGGGCGCCGAGCTTCTCGGCGTTGATCCGGCTGTCCATCCGGACGGCCGCGTCGTTGACGATCACGCTGCCCGAACCGTCCGATTCCTTCTTGACGTGCTTGGCGTAGATCCACACCGAGGCGCCGCGCGGGGGACGGATGATCAGGAATTCACCCGAGGTTCCGACCGCGACGACCTTATCGCCCTGCCGGAGCACCGAGACCACGGCGATGCCGGCCTCGGTCTTGGGCGCCAGGCGGACGTTGAGGTTCTCGACGGAGACCTCGCCCTCGAACGGAAACTCGGCCACCGCGGCCGACGACTGGGACTCCCCCGACTTCGGCGGCTCCTGGGCGGAGGCCGCGAGACCGAGGGCCAACGCGACGGACAGGGACATCGACAGGCGTGCGAGCATCGACATGGTTTTCCCCTCTCTTCCGGAGACCTTCATTCACAATCCGCCCGCGGGCTCTCCAACCCTCGCGCGGAGTTGACGACCGTTAATCCTCGGATTTCGCCGTCGCCGATTCTTTCCATTCGGCGGAGGCCACCAGCTGGGCGGCCCGGGCGGCGCGGCTCTTGTACACCTCTTCCGACTCGCGCGTCCGGACATCCCGGAGGAATTCCTCATCGTTCGCGTCGGGCGGCACCTGGACCGCGTCCTCGACGACGACCACGTAAGCCCAGGAATCCCAGTTGGCGCCCACGAGATGGCCCGCGATGGCCGCGGCCTCGACCTTGTTCGGTTTCGAGGTCGGGTCCGCGTCGGGGCTCTTGTTCGTCGTCAGGAACTGGTTCTTCACCTGCTGGGACAGCTGGGAGGGCTTGAGTCCGGTTTCGTTGTCCCCGGTCTTCGACGTGAGGTAGCAGGACCGCTGGACCTGGATGTCGCGCCGCCCCTGGAGCTTGGCCAGTTCGGACGGGCCCTTATCCTGGATCCGGCGGACCAGCTGGTCCGCGTAGGCCTGCGCCCGACCCTTGACGCGCTCCTGGAGCAGGTCGGCGCGGATCTTCTCCCGCACGGGTCCGGTCAGGTCCGGCGCATAGCCCTCAATCTTGTTGGCGATCCGGATCAGTG
>DATHFI010000177.1:0-4846 GCA_035490275.1 Planctomycetota bacterium | reverse complement strand
CTTCGCCACGTCGGAGAAGGTGCGGCCGGAATCGGCCCTGGCCCACAGGAATCCCCCCACGATGGAGAGGAGGGTCATCAGGAGGAGCTTCCCGGGGAATCCGAAGGGCCGCCGCACGACGCGGTTCATAGGCATGTCATTCTATCAGACGAGGCGGGTTCGCCCCGGGTTCCCGGATTTCCGAGGCCGCCTTGCGGCTGATTGCGGAAAAGCGTCCACGGGCCGGCGGCCGAATTCCGATACAATCTTTTCACATGGATCTTTCTGTGATTCTGGTCTCGCTCAACGGCCGCGACATGACGCTGGATTGCCTCTCCACGCTCGCGCCGGCCGCCGGGAATCTCCCGCACGAGATCATCCTCGTCGACAACGGATCTTCGGACGGCACGCCCGACGCCGCGGCGTCGGCTTTCCCCGAAGTCCGCGTGATCCGCAACGGCGAGAACCGCGGGTACGGGCCGGCCGCGAACCAGGGGATGCGCGAGGCGTCGGGCCGGATCCTCGCGCTCGTCAATAACGACACCCGGCTGCCCCCGGGATCCCTGCGCGCCCTCGTGGATTTCCTGGATCGCACGCCCGCCTGCGCCATCGTGGGGCCCCAGCTCCTTCACGAAGACGGTCGCGACCAGCATTCCTTCGACGTCGAGCCGGGCCTGGCGACCGAACTGCTCAACAAGAGCCTGCTGCGGCGGCTCAATCCGCGCGCCTACCCGAGCCGCCTGCAGCCGAGGTCGGAGCCCTTCGAGGTCGACAATCTCGTCGGGGCCTGCTTCGTCCTCCGGCGCGAGGCGGCGGAACGGCTGGGCGGATTCGACGAGACCTTCTTCTACCTTTATGAGGAGACCGACTTCTGCCTTCGGGCGCGCGCCCAGGGGTGGAAGGTGATGGTTCATCCCGGGGTCCGGATCATCCACCTCCAGGGCCGGACCCGGCGCGGGGTGCGGGTGCGGGCGAAGATCGAACAGACCCGGTCGCGGTTCGCCTATTTCCGCAAGCACCATCCGGTGAAGTACGTCGCGCTCCGGATCCTGGCGCCGTTGAAGTCGCTTCTCGAGTCGGTCGCGTGGGGCGTGGCGGTCCTGGCGACGCTCGGTCTTTGGGAGCGCGCGCGCCGCCGCCTCTCCGAATCGCTCGCGGTGCTCGGCTGGCAGATTCTCCTCTGTCCCCGGAGATTGGGCCTCGATCGCCGCAAGTCGGCCCCTGTCGCGGAAGTCCAGCATGTCTAGGTACCGCGAGATCTCCTCCGGCGGCTGGCGGTGGCGCGTGGCGGACGAGTGGCGCGCGTCCTTCGAGTCAGGCCCCTTCGCGCGGTTCGAGGAACTTCTGAACGCGGGCCGCCCGATCAAAGACCTGCATATCAAGCGCACGGTCGAAGTGCGCGCCGAAGGGCGCGAATTCCTGGTGAAGATCTACAAGCGACGCGGCGCGCTTCAGAGCTTGAGGACGGCGCTCCTCGGGTCGCGCGCGACCCGGGAACTCCAGGCGCTGCTCGGCGTGCTCGATCGCGGCGTCTCGACGCTCCCTTTCGTCGCGGTCGGCGACCGGAAGTCGGAGAGCTGCGTTATCATCGAGAAGTCGACCGATCGCGTGCGTCTGGATATTCTCCTCGCGACCTCGCGTCGGAGGCGGCCGCTGATCGAGGAGTACGGCCGGTGGGCGCGCCGGGTGCACGACGCCGGCGTCACGCAATACGACTTCAATCCGACCAACGTGCTCGCGCGACATGGCGCCGATCCCGACCTCCGGCTGATCGATTTCGAAAAAGTGACGGTGGGGAGGCCGCCGTCGGAGGTCGGAAGGCTGCGGTCGCTGGCGAAGATCGACCGGATGATCCCTGCGTCGCGGGCGGACCGGCTCCGTTTCCTGAAGGCGTACTTCGGAAAGGACGGGGCTACCTACGCGCGGCTTCGGGACCGGGTGGAGCGTGTGGTCCGCTTCGCGCGCGAGCAGCGGGCGAAGGACGCGCGGCGTCGGCGGGACGGATGCGTCCGCGAAAGTCGGAACTACGCGCGGTTCCGCCGGGATCGCGTGTGGGGCTGGTATCGCCGGGAGGCGGTGGGGGACGCGGCGATCGCCGAGGTGGCGGAAGGGTCGGGACCGTGGCGGCGGGTGCCGGTCGCGCGGGCGATCGAGGCCTGGCGCGCGGCGAACGGATCGATCGGGGAGGAGCCGCCGGTAGCGGTCGTGTTGTCGCAGGGGTCCGCCCGCGGGCACCTCGTGTACGTCCCGGGCGCACCTTGACCGGCCGGAACGGGGACGAATACAATCGGCGCGCGCGGGCTGGGGTAGCTCAAGAGGAGAGCACCGGTTTTGTAAACCGGCGGTTGTGGGTGCAAGTCCCATCCCCAGCTTCACACTTCGCCCCGTTTTTGCCTTAGGGTGTCTTGCTGGGGCCACGGGTGACGAGTCTCCACTCGCCGGAGGCTGGGATCCGGGATCTGGAAGCTGGAAACTGCGCTCGTCTCAAGTTCGGTTGTTGGATAAGTCTTCTGCGCAATAAGGGCAGGTACCCAAGCGGCCAAAGGGGACAGACTGTAAATCTGTTGGCTTCGGCCTTCGGGGGTTCAAATCCCTCCCTGCCCACTTCGACTCGCGATGCGGAGCATCGCTCGCTCAGTGCAAGCACGTTCGCCAAGCGGTTCGAGGCGAAGTGCGGTGAGCAAGCGGAGCGAGTCCAGTCACAGTTGGCTGATAAACGGATCTCCATCGGACCGAAGTCTGAAGTCTGATGTCTGAAGTCTATTCAAGCGGGCGTAGCTCAATGGTAGAGCTCCAGCCTTCCAAGCTGGACGTTGCGGGTTCGAGCCCCGTCGCCCGCTCTTGTTGGAAGAGAGACCTCAGACTTCAGACCTCGGACTTCAGAAAGAAGAGCTCAACTGAAGACGACTGACGGTTGTTGACTGAAGGCTGTCGGCGGACAGCGGATAGCGGATAGCGGACAGCTGACGACTTCTGTCCGAAGTCTGAAGTCGGAGGTCTGAAAACTGCCAAAACCCTCCACTAATTCAGATTTTGGGTTGACACTGGCATAAGGCTTGCTATATTTGGACCCCTTGGGTTGTGGAGTTCCGGGGGATTTTCTTCCGGCCGAACCGACCTGTTTCGCAATCAATACCCAGCGGAGGTCTCCATCGTCTCTGCATCCCGGAGTGCGGAAACGGACCTCCGGGGGCGCGCCGGACGTGCTGGCGTAGCTCAGCGGTAGAGCACCCCCTTGGTAAGGGGGAGGTCGTGGGTTCAAGCCCCATCGCCAGCTTTCCATCGGGGCGACGGGGCGCGCGCCGGGATGGGCATGGACCGATTCGAGGACAGCGATCAATTCTGGAGGGACCTGCGCAATGGCTAAGGAAAAGTTCCAGCGGACCAAGCCGCACGTCAACGTCGGAACCATCGGTCACATCGACCATGGCAAGACGACGCTGACCGCGGCCCTCACCGCCGTCAGCGCCGCCCTGGGGCGCGGCAAGGTCCGCACCTACGACGAGATCGCCAAGGCCTCCGAGAAGGACGGCCGGCGCGATCCCTCCAAGATCATCACCATCGCCATCTCGCACGTGGAGTACGAGTCGGACAAGCGGCACTACGCCCACATCGACTGCCCGGGCCACGTCGACTACATCAAGAACATGATCACCGGCGCCGCCCAGATGGACGGCGCCATCCTCGTCGTCAGCGCGGCGGACGGGCCGATGCCCCAGACGAAGGAGCACGTCCTCCTCGCCCGCCAGGTGCAGGTCCCCTCGATGGTCGTCTTCCTCAACAAGGTCGACCTCGTTGACGACCCCGAGCTGCTCGAACTGGTGGAGATGGAGATTCGCGACCTCCTCACCAAGAACGGCTTCCCCGGCGACAAGACCCCGATCATCCGCGGTAACGCGCTCGCGGCGATGCAGAATCCCACCGACGCCAAGGCGATGGACCCGGTCCGCAAGCTCATGACGGCGCTCGACGAGCACATCCCGCTCCCCCCGCGCGAAATGGACAAGCCCTTCCTCATGCAGATCGAGGACGTCTTCTCCATCAAGGGCCGCGGCACGGTCGGCACCGGCCGCATCGAGCGCGGCGTCTGCAAGATCGGCGACGACGTGGAGATCGTCGGGTTCAACAAGGAGCCGCTCAAGAGCGTCATCACGGGCGTCGAGGCGTTCCAGAAGGAGCTCGAATCGGGGCAGGCCGGCGACAACGTCGGCGTGCTCCTCCGCGGCATCGACAAGGAGCAGCTGGAGCGGGGCATGGTGATCGCCAAGCCGGGGTCGATCACCCCGCACACCGATTTCGAGGCCCAGATCTACGCGCTCTCGAAGGACGAGGGCGGCCGGAACACGCCCTTCTTCAAGGGCTACCGGCCCCAGTTCTACTTCCGGACGACGGACGTGACGGGCGCGGTCGAGCTCATGCCGGGCACCGAGATGGTGATGCCCGGGGACAACGCCCAGGTGAGGGTGAACCTGATCAGCCCGATCGCCATGGACAACAACCTCCGTTTCGCCATCCGCGAGGGCGGCAAGACGGTGGGCTCGGGCGTCGTGACCAAGATCGTCAAGTAGGGTGACCCATGGCTCGGGAGCCGATCTTCCTGGAGTGCACGGAGTGCGGGACGCGTTACTACCGCACGACGAAGGACAGCAAGAGCCAGGCGAAGCTCGAACTGAAGAAATTCTGTCCCAAGTGCCGCAAACGGGTGCCGCACAAGGAGCGGAAGAAGTAACGCGACCCGGGTGCGTCGGATAGGACCGTAGGTCAACTGGTAGACTACCGGTCTCCAAAACCGGGGGTTGTGGGTTCGAGTCCCACCGGTCCTGCCACCGGTTCGGGACGTTCTCGGAGCGGAGCATGGCCGGCGGGA
>DATHFI010000176.1:0-2363 GCA_035490275.1 Planctomycetota bacterium | reverse complement strand
GGCTTGGGGTCGATGGGAAGCCCTCCCACCCGGATCCCGACCCGGTCCGCTTTCCGGAAACGCGTCAGGCCCCAGGCGACGAGGAACGAAGCCATCCCGGGCGCCAGGCCGCAATCGGGAACGATGCAGACCCCCTTGCGGCGCGCCGCGCGATCGAGCGTCAATTCCCGCCGGACGACCGCGTCGTTGCCCCCGAGATCGCAGAAATGTACCCCGGCCGCGACGGCCGCTTTCGCGAGGCGGTAGTTCAGCGGGAAAGGGACGGCGCTGACGGCGACATCGGCTCCCCGAAACAGCGCGGGCGTGGGTCGCGAAACGTCGACGACTTCCGCGCCGGATCGGGGGTCGGAATCGACGGTGCGGACTTCCACCCCGGACCGAGTCAAGTCGGTCCCGATGGCCTTTCCCATCCGCCCTGCCCCTATCACTATGGCTTTCATATAGTTATGCTCGCTCGACGTAGCGCGGTTCCCCCGTTCGCTTGATTCCCGAGCTGGAAAGGCCTATCATTCCCGGCCAAGCCTACCCCAATGAACAAGATCACGGAATTTATTTTTGGCCGGCCCAAGGACCCGACCGATTCGCGCGTCTGGCGTAACCTGACCCTCATCGCGTTCTTCGCGTGGGTGGGACTCGGGGCGGACGGGCTTTCGTCCTCGTGCTACGGCCCTGAAGAAGCCTTCCTGCACCTGGACGGCCATTACCATCTCGTCTGGCCGCTCGCGGGACTGGTCGCGATCACCATCTTCGTCATCTCGGCGAGCTACTCCCAGGTGGTTTCGCTCTTCCCCGGCGGCGGCGGCGGATACCTGGTCGCGACGAAGCTCCTGGGCCGGACGCCCGGCGTCGTGTCGGGCGTGTCGCTCCTCGTCGACTATTTCCTCACGATCGCGATCTCGTGCGCGAGCGGCGTGGCCGCCCTCTTCAGCTTCCTCCCCCTGAATTGGCATTGGCTCAAGCTGCCGGTGATCATCGTCAGCGCGCTGGCGCTGATCACCTTGAATCTCCGGGGCGTGAAGGAATCGATCAAGGTCCTCCTTCCCATCTTCATGCTCTTCCTGATCACCCATGTGGCGCTGATCATCCTGGGGATCACGCAGGGGCCGAATTTCCTGAAAACCTATTCCAGCGCGGCGGACGTGATGACGTCCGATGTCGCGAAGAACGGCCTGTGGCCGCTGATCTTCATCCTCCTCAAGGCCTTCGCGCTCGGCGGCGGCACCTTCACCGGAATCGAAGCGGTCTCGAACAGCGTCGGGATCATGCGCGAGCCCAAGGTTCAAACGGCCCGGCGGACCATGCTCTACATGGCGCTGTCGCTGGCGTTCATGGCGACCGGACTCCTCATCGCTTACCAGCTGTGGAATGTCCACCACGAGGAAGGGCGGACGCTGAACGCGACGCTCTTCCGGCAGATTCTCGGCGAAGGCACGGCGGGGCGGATCTTTCTGACGGTGGCGCTGATCGCCGAGGCCGGGCTCCTCTTCGTCGCGGCCCAGGCGGGGTTCATCGACGGCCCGCGCGTCCTCGCGACGATGTCGGTGGACGGCTGGGTGCCGCGCCAGTTCAGTCGGCTCAACGACCGGCTCGTCATCCAGAACGGCGTCCTGCTCATGGGCGCGGGCGCGCTCCTCTTCGTGCTCCTGACCGCCGGCGACGTGAAAGTCCTGGTCGTCCTGTACTCGATCGGCGTCTTTACGACCTTCATCCTGACCCAGCTGGGCATGGTGTGGCACTGGATCAAGGATCGCCAGGCCGAGGGCCGGCTCTGGAGCATGGGCATCAACCTGGTGGGCCTGGTCCTGACGGCCTCGATCCTCACCATCACCATCGCCTTCAAGTTCCGGGAAGGTGCGTGGATCTGCATCCTCGTGATCATCGGCCTCATCGCGCTGGCGCATGCGATCCGGCGCCACTACCGGCGCGTCCAGGAGCTCCTCGCGACGCTCGACAGGCAGATGTTCTCGATCGACCCGGGGCCGAAGCTGAAGGAGCCCCGGCCGCTCGACCCGAAGGCGCCGACGGCGATCCTGCTCGTCTCCGGATACAACGGGCTCGGCATCCACGCGCTCCTGACGATCTTCCGGATGTTCCCCGGCCAGTTCCGGAACGTGATCTTCGTGGGGGTGGCGGTCATCGACTACGACCGCCTGCGGGGATCGAAGGAAATCGAAGAGCTGCGCCGGGCGACGGAGGATCAGCTCAGGAAGTACGTCGACTTCGCCCAGCGGGCGGGCTTCGCCGCGGACTACCGGATGGCGATGGGGACCGATCCGGTGGACGAGCTCGCGGAGCTCTGCCCGCGGCTCGCGCAGCAGTACAACCAGTGCGTCGTCTTCGGCGGCCAGCTCGCCTTCGCGAGC
>DATHFI010000175.1:0-5420 GCA_035490275.1 Planctomycetota bacterium | reverse complement strand
TCTTCGCGGTGCGCCACGCGCTCAAGTCGGGCATGACCGTCGACGACATCTTCCAGCTCTCGAAGATCGACCCCTGGTTCCTGTCGCAGATCCAGGAAATCGTCCAGTTCGAGGACGAGATCCTCAAGAACCCGGACGAGGCGACGATCCGCCAGGCGAAACGGCTGGGCTTCTCCGACCGCCAGCTGGCGAAGATGCTGAACATCACGCCCCAGGACATGCGCCAGCGCCGCAAGGACATGGGCATCATCCCCGCCTACAAGCTGGTGGATACCTGCGCGGCCGAGTTTGAAGCGGCGACTCCTTACTATTACTCGACCTACGAGAAGGAGAGCGAGCACCGGAGCTCGAGCCGGAAGAAGATCATGATCCTCGGCGGCGGCCCGAACCGGATCGGCCAGGGGATCGAGTTCGACTACTGCTGCGTCCACGCCTCGTTCGCCCTGCGGGAGATGGGCTACGAGGTCATCATGGTGAACTCCAACCCCGAAACCGTCTCGACCGACTACGACATCAGCGACATGCTCTTCTTCGACCCGCTGACGGAGGAGGACGTCCTCAACATCTGGGAGACGATGAAGCCCGAGGGCGTCATCGTCCAGCTCGGCGGGCAGACGCCGCTCAACCTCGCGCGATCCCTCGTGAACGCCGGGGTGCGCATCCTCGGGACGCCGATCGAGTCGATCGAGCGCGCGGAGGACCGCGAGAAGTTCGTCGCGGTCATCAACAAGCTGGGGCTCACCCAGCCCCCGAGCGGCATCGCCTCGGAGTTCGGGATGGCGCGACGGATCGCCACCGCCCTCGGGTATCCCGTCCTCGTCCGGCCGAGCTACGTCCTCGGCGGCCGGGCGATGGCGATCTGCTACGACGACGACATGCTCCAGCGCTTCATGCAGGAGGCGACCGACGTCAACCCCGACCATCCCGTCCTCGTGGACAAGTTCATCGAGGACGCGATCGAGGTCGACGTCGACGCCCTCTGCGACGGCGAAGAAGTCTTCATCGGCGGGATCCTCGAGCACATCGAGATGGCGGGCGTCCATTCGGGCGACAGCGCCATGGCGATCCCGCCCCACACGCTCTCCGACGCCCAGCTCGAGCGCATCCGCCGCGCCACCGTCGCCCTCGCGAAGGAGCTGGACGTCCGGGGCTTGATGAACGTCCAGTTCGCGGTCAAGGCGGAGACGTCGTACGTGCTCGAGGTGAACCCGCGGGCGTCGCGGACCGTCCCCTTCGTCGCCAAGGCGATCGGCATCCCCCTCGCGAAGATCGCGGCCCGCCTCATGGTCGGCGAGAAGCTGCGCGACCTCGGGCTGAAGCGCGAGATCGAGCCGCGCCACACGAGCGTCAAGGAGTCGGTCTTCCCCTTCCGCAAGTTCGCGGGGACCGACATCATCCTCGGGCCGGAAATGAAGTCGACGGGCGAGGTCATGGGGATCGACCTCGATTTCGGCCGCGCCTACGCGAAGGCCCAGATGGGCGCGGGCCACCGGCTCCCGACGACGGGGACGATCTTCCTGAGCGTGAAGGACCACGACAAGCGCGACCTGATCCAGATCGCCAAGCGGCTCGAGATGATGGGCTTCACGCTCGTCGCGACGGCCGGCACGGCGCGGGCGCTGGAGCGCAACGGCGTCCAGGTGCGCCCGATCTTCAAGATCAAGGAAGGCCGGCCCAACGCGGTGGACCTGATCATCAACAAGGAGCTCGACCTCATCATCAACACCCCGAGCGGCAAGGGGGCCAAGACCGACGAGGGCCAGATCCGCGCCTTCGCCGTTTCACACGGGATCCACGTCATCACCTCGATCGCGGCCGCGCAGGCCGCCGTCAGCGGCATCGAGGCGCTCTTGAAGCGACAGCTCGAAGTCCGCGCGCTGCAGGACTATCACCCGCACCTCGTCCGCGCCCGGTAACCGCCGGCGGGATATACTTGAAACCCGATGGCTGGTCCTCCCCGGGTCATGGTTGTCTCCGACGAAGCCGCCGCGTGCGAGCGGCTCCGCGCCCTCACGGCCCGCGCCGGCTTCGAGCCCGTGATCGAGGCCCAGTTCGAGGGCGTCACCGACGCCGTGCGGCGGAACGAACCGAAGGCGTCCCTGCTCTTCTGGCGCGGCGGCCGCCTGAGCGCCCTCCTCGTCGGCCGGCTCATGAACCTGTGGCCCCTGCCGGTGCTCGCCTTCGAGGACCCCCAGGACATGCACGGCATCCTCAGAGCGCGGCGGGCGGACGCGTACGACGTCCTCTCCACCTCCGCCCCCGACGACGAGATCCTGGCGCGCCTCCAGGAGGCGGTGCGGGAGGGCGAGCGCCTCCGGGGCGGAGGACGCCCGCGCCTTGGGCCCTACGAGATCGCCGAAATGCTCGGCCGCGGAGGCGGGGGGTCGGTGTACGCGGCGCAGGACCTCGAGAACAATCGGCCCGTCGCGATCAAGATCCTCCACCCGGACCACGCGTACAACGCCGACTACATCGCCCGATTCACGCGCGAAGCGACCTCCGCCGGAAGGCTCGATCATCCGAACCTCATGAAGGTCTTCGACGCGGGCAAGGCGCGCGGCCGGGTCTACATCGCCATGGAACGCGTCCACGGCCGCCCGCTCGACATCATCCTCCGCGACGAGGGGGCGATCGACCCGGTCCGCGCCCTCCGCCTCGCGCGCCAGATCGCCGCCGGGCTCATGCACGCCCATGGCATGGGACTCCTCCACCGCGACATCAAGCCCTCCAACGTCATCGTGGACGACAAGGACCGCGTGAAGCTCCTCGATTTCGGCCTCCTCAAGCCCGCCGTCGAGGAACACACGCCGATCACCCGGGCCGATGAGTTCATCGGGACCCTCCAGTACTCCGCCCCGGAGCGGCTCCGGGGCGAAAAGGCGGACGCGCGGTGCGACATCTATTCGCTCGGCGTCGTCCTCTACGAGATGCTCACCGGCCTCCGGCCCCACCCGGGCTCGGACAGCAACATCGTCGCCCAGTCCGTCGCCTCGGGGTGCATGCCCGTCCCGATCCAGGAGGTCCGGCCCTCCGTCGACGACGCCCTGGCCATCTTCGTCCAGCTCCTCCTGGCTCCCACGGCCGCCGCCCGCCCCTCCTCCGCCGCGAAAGTGGTGGACACCATCGACAGAATCCTGGCTCGCCGCAAACTTTGACTCGCGACTTCTTCTCTTCGACTCGCGACGCTCGACTTGCTGAGTTGAAAACCATTTCCTTCACCACCAAGCCGCAAAGACACCAAGGGACACCGATCAGTCGAGCGCCCGCCGGAAGGGACGGCCGGGAGAGCCGCGAGAGAAGCCGCCTTCTCTCCGCGGCTCTTCCCACCGTCCCCGGCCCCTCCGGGGCCGGCTCGTGGCCCTTCGGGCCACGAACGCCGGCGGGCGCATTCGAAGAATTCCTCATCTTTGTGGCTTTGTGTCTTGGTGATGAGGAGACGGATTCAACAGAGCCACGCTCGACTCTGGACGCCTGACTTCCTACTTGATATCGTCCGCCCCATGTCTTCCCCCATCATCGACGGCGTGAAGGTCAAGCCGCTCAAGCCCATCGCCGACGAGCGCGGCCATTTGATGGAGCTGGTCCGGCGCGACGATCCCGCCTTCATCAAGTTCGGGCAGGTCTACATGACGACGGCGTTCCCCGGGGTGGTGAAGGGCTGGCATTATCACAAGACGCAGGTCGACAACTTCGCGTGCGTGCAGGGCCAGATCAAGCTCGTCCTCTTCGACGACCGCCCCGGGTCGGCCTCCAAGGGGGCGGTGAACGAGTTCTTCCTCGGGATCCGCAACCCGGTCTGCGTTCAGGTGCCCGCGCTCGTGTGGCACGGCTTCAAGTGCGTGAGCGTCGAGGAGGCGATCATCATCAACGTCGCAACCGAGCCCTACAATCACGCCGGTCCGGACGAGTTCCGCCGCCCGTGGAACGATCCGGGGATTCCGTACGAGTGGGAACGCAAGAACGGGTAGGGAGAATCAAGCTCCCCGTCCCCCGATTCCCGTTCCCCGTTTCAAAAGCTCCGGGCTTCAAGCTTCCGGAGCGGGGAACGGGGATCTGGAGGCGGGAAGCGTCACTTCCCCGCGATCAGGTCCTTCCTCACCTTGTCGAGGAACTTCGAGACCGGAATGCGGACGATCCGGGCCGTGATCTCGCTCGATCGCCGATCGATCACCTCCTTCCCCTCCTTCATCGAGGGATCGTAGAAGATAAGCGTCGGGACCGACGTCACCTTGAAACGCTTCGCGATCGGAGACGCCAGGTCCTCCACCCGGTGGAAGGCCATTCGACCGTGGTCCTTCGCGACCCACGCGTGCTCGAGGGCCTTCTCCACTTTCTGGGAGGCCTCCTTGCCGTCGAGGAATGCGTAGACGATCAGCCTCCTCTTGAACGGGTCGGTGACGGGTTCGGGCTCCGCGGCGCACCAGGAGACCGGCTTCGGACGGTACTTCGCTTTCGCCTCGTCCAGGGCCGCGAGCACCGCCTTCTCGCCGCCGGATTGGACGTTCCAGACCCCGAGGCTTACGCCGTCCGGATCGACGAAGATGAGGTTGGCGCCGTTGGAGGGGGCATCGACCCTTTTCGCGGTCGCGGGGTCCGCCGCGTTCACCCAGAAAAACTCGCCGTACCGGGCCGCGACCGCCTTGCAGGCGAGGGCCTCGTTCGCGGTTTCCGAATTGTCGACGTCGCGCGTCCCGTTGGCCCCGATGGTGGCGTACACGGCGACCAGCTTGTCCGTCGACGCGGCCATCGATCGGGCGTCGTCGAACTTCACCCAGGGCGGGGCGAAGAGCGCCACGGGCGCGGTGGCGGCCAGGACCAGGATGAGGCGCGTCATATTATTCCTTTAACGCGGCCGATCGCGATCCTGTTGGGGAAATCCCGAACCGCCGGGAAAAAGAAAACCCCGCGGCGGTCGTCCCGCCGCGGGGCTTGAGTGATCCAGGAACCGCTACTTCCCTTCGGCCGCCTTCTTCATCTTCGCGAAGCACCGCTTCTGGATCGAGCGGAGCGCGGCGGTCGTCGACTTCCCGGCCTTCCGCTCCAAGATCTGCTTCTCGGCCTTCTGGGACGGATCGACGAAGACGAGGGTGGGAAGCGCCGAGACCTGGAACCGCTTCGCGAGTTCGCCCTCCCGGCCGCTGGTCTTGACGAAGATCATGCGGTCGTGGTCCTTGGCGATCCAACGGTCCTCGAGCGCCTTCAGCGTCTTGACCGAATCCTCCTCCTCGTTCACGAAGGCGTAGACGACGAGCTTCCCCTTCGCGATCTCCGCGTCGGGCTCGCCGTCGAACCAGGCGATTTCCTTCGACTGGAATTTCTTGTTCGCCTCGTCGAGCGCGTTCAGGATCGACTCCTCCCCGCCCTTCAGGACGTTCCAGGTCCCCAGGATCTCCATGTCGGGGTCGAACACGATCAGGCTT
>DATHFI010000174.1:0-3099 GCA_035490275.1 Planctomycetota bacterium | reverse complement strand
GAACTCCGGACGCCCCTGACGATGATCAAGGGCTTCCTTGAAACGCTCCAGGACGGCGCGATCACCGACACCGTGAAGGGGCCAGAATTCTTGGCCACCATCGCCAAGCATGTCGACCAGCTCACCAATCTCGTAAGCGATCTCCTCGAGCTGTCGCGACTCGAGAGCCGCGCGGGGCTGCCGCGCCTGACGCGCGTGGAGATCGCGGGGACGCTCGTGAAGGTCGTCGATTTCATGCGTCCCGCGGCGGAAAAGCGGCGGCAGGCGCTGGAGCTCTCGGTCAACGGCGGATTGCCCGGGGTTGCAGGCGATCCGGACTATCTCGAGCGTGCGGTGAGCAATCTCATCGACAACGCGATCAAGTACACGCCGGAGGGCGGAAAGGTTCGCGTTTCCGCGCGGGCGGCCGGCGACGAGGTCGTCATCGAAGTGGTGGACTCGGGGATCGGCATCCCGCCGGAGGACCTTCCGCGGATCTTCGAGCGGTTCTACCGGGTCGACAAGTCCCGCTCCCGGGAGATGGGAGGGACGGGCTTGGGCCTTTCGATCGTGAAGCACGTCGTCCAGGTCCACGGCGGCGTGGTGGACGTGGAGAGCGAAGTGGGGAAGGGGTCGACGTTCCGCGTCCGCCTGCCGGCGATTGTCAGCTGAGCCTATCCCTCCTGGGCTTCGTACTTGTCCTTGAGTCCGCGGACCACGGCGGCGTCGGCGAGCGTCGTGGTGTCACCGAGGGCGCGCCCCTCCGCGATGTCCCTCAACAGGCGCCGCATGATCTTGCCGCTCCGCGTCTTGGGAAGCTCCGCGGTAAAGAGAATGTCGTCCGGCCGCGCGATGGAGCCGATCTTCTTCGAGACGTGCTCCTTCAGTTCGGCCGCAAGCGCCGGAGTCGCCGCGATTCCCTCCTTCACCGTCACGAAAGCCACGATCGCCTGCTCCTTGACGTCGTGATGTTTGCCGATGACGGCGGATTCGGCGACAGACGGATGATCGACGAGCGCGCTCTCCACCTCCATGGTCGAGATGCGATGACCGCTCACCTTCATGACGTCGTCCACCCGGCCCAGGAGCCAGAAGTATCCGTCGGCGTCTCGCTTGGCGCCGTCGCCGGTGAAATACCATCCTGGGTATTTCGACCAGTACTGCTGCTGGTAGCGCTCGGGATCGCCGTAGATCCCCCGCAGCATCCCCGGCCAGGGCGACTTGATCACGAGATAACCCGCTTCGACCGTTTCCCCGGCCTCGTTCACGATGTCCATGTCCACGCCGGGGAAGGGGAAGGTCGCCGATCCCGGCTTGAGTCGCGTGATCCCCGGCAACGGCGAGATCAGGATGTGGCCCGTCTCGGTCTGCCACCACGTGTCGACGATCGGGCACCGCCCGCCGCCGATCGCATGGTGGTACCACATCCACGCCTCCGGATTGATCGGCTCGCCGACCGTGCCGAGGAGTCGAAGCGACGACATGTCGTGGCGCTTGGGCAGCGCGTCGCCGAACTTCATGAAGGCCCGGATCGCGGTCGGGGCGGTGTAGAAGACGGTGACCTTGTGCTTCGCGATCGTCGCCCAGAAGCGGTCGTTGCCGGGGTGATTCGGCGCGCCCTCGTACATGACGGAGGTCGCGCCGTTCAGGAGGGGGCCGTACACCACGTATGAGTGTCCGGTAACCCACCCCGCGTCCGCGGTGCACCAGAAGATGTCGTTCTCTTTGAGGTCGAAGATCCATTTCGTGGTCGCGTAGACGCCGGTCATGTACCCGCCGGTCGTGTGGAGAATCCCCTTCGGTTTCCCGGTCGTTCCGCTCGTGTAGAGGATGTAAAGCGGATCCTCGGCGTCGACCGTTTCTGAGGGGCAATCGGCCGCCTGTTTCGGGACGAGGTCGTGCCACCAGAGATCGCGCCCCGCCTTCATCGGGACGTCCTGCCCGGTGCGCTTCAGAACGACGACGCGCTCGATCGTCGGCGATCCCGCGACCGCCTCGTCCGCGTTCGCCTTGAGGGGGACAACCGTGCCGCGCCTCCACCCGCCGTCGGAAGTGATGAGGACTTTGGAGGTCGAGTCGTTGATGCGGTCGCGCAGGGAATCGGGCGAAAATCCGCCGAAGACGACCGAGTGAGGAGCGCCGATGCGCGCGCAGGCGAGCATCGCCACCGCGATTTCGGGCACCATCGGGAGGTAGATGGTGATGCGATCGCCCTTTTTCACGCCCAGGGACTTCAACGCGTTGGCGAACTGGCAGACTTCCCGGTGAAGTTGCTCGTACGTCAGGCTTTTCACTTCTCCGGGTTCGCCTTCCCAGAGAATCGCGGTCTTGGTTCGGCGGGGCCCGCCAAGGTGCCGGTCGAGGCAGTTGTACGCGAGGTTCGTCTTCCCGCCCACGAACCACTTCGCGTTCGGGGCCTTCCATTCGAGGACTCGGCTCCAAGGCGAGAACCAGTGAAGCTCCCGGGCGAAACTCTCCCAGAACTTCTCGCGGTCGGGCACGTTGTAGACGGCGGGATCGCGGACGACCGCCCTCGCCGCGAACTCTGGAGGCGGATCGATAACCCGGCTTTCCTGGAGCAAGGCCTCGAGACTCTTCTCGGTCATGACACCCTCCGGTGCCCAATCATATGCGGCGCGGCCCTTGCGCATCCGCTAGAATTGAGTCATGAGATCGCGCGAGGCGCCCGAGGTCCTTCCGAAAACCGTCGGCGAACTCCGGGCGTCCGGCTGGCGCTCCGTCCCCGTCAAGGAGGAGATGCGGCGCAACCTCATCCGCATGCTCCGCGAGAAGGAGCCGATCCTGCCGGGGATCATCGGGTACGAGCGGACCGTCCTCCCCGCCCTGCGCAACGCCATCCTGGCGCGCCACGATTTCATTCTCCTCGGCCTCCGCGGCCAGGCGAAGAGCCGCATCCTCCGCGCCCTCACGGGATTCCTCGACGAGCGCATTCCCGTCATCGAGGGGTGCGAGATCAACGACGATCCGTTCGCGCCGCTCTGCAAGCGGTGCCGCCGGCTCGCCGCGGAGCGGGGGGAAGCGCTGCCCGTCGCGTGGCTCGGCCGCCAGGAGCGGTACCGCGAGAAGCTCGCCACGCCGGACGTCACGATGGCCGACCTC
>DATHFI010000173.1:0-7935 GCA_035490275.1 Planctomycetota bacterium | reverse complement strand
CGAGCGCCTCCTTGCTCTTCTGGCGCGTCGCGAGGTCGAGGTACTGCTTGGTGATGTCCTGGGAGGTGATCGCCTGGTTGCGGAGGGTGCCGAGGGCCTTGAGCTGGTTCACGACGCCCTCGAACCGGTCGGGTGGGATGCGGATGATGATGTCCGCTCGCATTTTTCCGTTCGCGAGTCGCGTCGTGTTGGCCCCCGCGACGAAACCCTTCTCCGCGACGGCGATCTGCGAGACTTTCGCGTAGGCGTCCTCGTATTTCTCCACCTCGATGTGGAGCTCCGCGTTGCGGATGATCTTGCGGTCGTCGATGTAGGGATTACCCGGCTCGCCGGTTTTGCCTTCGGCGTCGGCCTTTCTGAGCGACTCGTCGCCCTCGGGCGCCTTGTCCATGGACTCCGCCATCCTCTTTTCGGCCGCAAAGACCGCGGGAGCCTCCGCAGGCGCCGGTGCCGCGGTGGTCGGCCGATTGGCGAAACCGGCCATGTCCTTGGACTTGAGCTCGCCCAATTCCCTGCGCCGTTCTCCTCCCTTTGCGCCGGCGCGGCCGCCGTATCGTGCGCCTTCCTGGTTCTGAAGCTCTCCTTCGGCTCGCGCGTCCGCCTCCGAGAAATACCCGTCCACGCGCAGGTCCGAAGGTAATGCGTGCAAAAGCCTTGGAAGCGGCGAATCCTTTGAGGGACTGGTGAAAATCCCTCCCAACACGATCAACGCGAAAACAGCGGCGAGCCCGGCAAAGATCCGGATGAGCCGGGGGGCGCCGGGAAATCGACGGGACTTCGGCGAGGCCGCGTGGAGCCTCTCGATGATTCGCTCCTCGAGATTGGAGGGCGGCGCGCCAGAAGAGGAGGCGCCCCGCATCCATCCATGGAACTCGCGCGCGTCCCGCAGGATCGCCGCGCATTTCTCGCACCCCGCCGCGTGCTCCTCGACGCCCCGCCGCTCGTCGGCCTCGAGTCCGCCCGCGAGGTAGACGTCGGTCAGCGTTTCGATCTCGTCATGCACGTTCATTGCGGCTCCTCCACCAGGGCGCGAGGTCGTCGCGCAGTTTCTTCGTCCCGCGCGCGATCAGTCCGCGCAGGGATCCGTTCGCCAGTCCGAGCGATTTTGAAATCTCGCCGTACTCGAGTCCGTTCACGAAGTGGAGCGTGACAGGCAGCCGGTACCGCTCCGGCAGCCGCGCGAGAGCCGCGCGAATGTGCTCGCCGGCATCCTGTGACTCGGCGGCGGGAGCGGCCTTCTTTGGCATTTCCGCAACGGCCGCCGATCGACCCGCGACCTCGTCATGCCGCCACGCGAGGCGCCGCGCGATCGTGAAGAGCCATCCGCGGAACGCGTCGGGATCCTTGAGCGTCCCGATCGACTCCCAGCCCTTGAGATAGGTCTCCTGCACGAGGTCCTCCGTCCACGAGGGATCCTTGACCAGGCCGTGGACGTACGCCCAGACCAGGCGCGCCGTGGCGCGCACGATCCCCTCGAAGGCCCCGCGGTCGCCTTTGCGAGCCCGCAGGACTTGATCGCGATCCAGGTCCATTCCCTCTGTCTATAATGGAGGACAAGAGAGGTTCTACAGCACGAACAATGCGATTCTTGATTCTCGATTTTCGATTCTTGGGAGGAAATACCGAGAATCAAGAATCAAGAATCAAGAATCGACCCTGACCCCAAGATGAAGATCACATTCCATGGTGCCGCGCGGACTGTGACGGGCAGCAGGCACCTCCTTGAGGTGAATGGTCGCCGGATCCTGCTCGACTGCGGCCTCGTCCAGGGGCGCCGCGAGGAGGCGGAGGCGCGCAACCGGCAGATGGGATTCGACGCGGGATCGGTCGACGCCGTCGTCCTCTCCCACGCCCACATCGACCACAGCGGCGCGCTCCCGACGCTCGTCAAGAACGGCTACCGGGGCCCCATCCACGCCACGGCCGCCACGACCGACCTGTGCGAGGTGATGCTCCGCGATTCTGCGCGCATCCAGGAGCGGGACGTCGAGACGGTCAACCGCCGCGAGGGGCTCGAGGGCGGGAAGGCCAAGCGGCCGCTCTATACCGAGGAGGACGCGGCGCGAGCCTCGCGCCAGTTCCGCTCGCAGCCGTACCGGACGCCCTTCGAGGTGTCGGACGGAGTCACGGCGACCTTCCTCGACGCCGGCCACATCCTCGGCGCGGCGATGGTGCGGCTCGAGATCAACGAGAAGGGGAACCGGCGGACGCTCTTCTTCAGCGGCGATCTCGGGCGCGACTGCCTCCCCATCGTGCGCAATCCCGAGCACGTCGACCGCGCCGACATCCTCCTCCTGGAAACGACGTACGGCAACCGCGAGCATCCGCCGCTCGAGGACATCGAGCGCGACCTGTGCGATCTCGTGAACCGGACGGTCGACCGCAAGGGGAAGATCCTGATCCCCGCCTTCGCCGTGGGGCGGACGCAGCAGATCACGTACATCCTGAACAATCTCTCGAACGCGAATCGCATCCCGTCGGTGCCCATCTTCGTGGACAGTCCGCTGGCGCTGGAGGCGACCGACGTCTTCCGGAAGCACCCCGACTGCTGGGATCCGGAGATGGTGAAGTTGTTGAGGGAGCGGAACGACTCCGACCCCTTCGGATTCCGCATGCTGACCTACCTGAAGACGGCGGAGGAATCGAAGCGGCTGAACGGCCTCGAGGGCCCCGCGGTGATCATCTCGGCGAGCGGCATGTGCGAGAGCGGGCGGATCCTGCACCATCTCGCGAACCATCTCGAGAACGATCGGAACGTCCTCCTGATCGTCGGCTACCAGGCGGAAGGAACGCTGGGCCGGCGGCTTGTGGAGGGGGCGGATCGCGTGCGGATCTTCGGACGCGATGTGGATCGGCGCGCGAGGGTCGTGAAGATGAGCGCCCTCTCCGCCCACGCGAGCCGGAGCGAGCTGCAGAAGTTCTACAGCGGGTTCGGCAACCGCGTCCGCCACCTCTTCCTGGTCCACGGGGAGCCGGAGCAGAGCGAGCCCTTCGCCGCGTGGGCGAGGGAGCATTCGAGCGCGCGGATCGCGGTGGCGTCGCCCGCGCAGGAGGTCGAAGTTTGATCCGAAGGGAGGAACCATGACCGCACTGCTCCTGATCACCGCCGCGCTCCTCGTCCCGCAGGAGAAGAACGAGGCCGAGGAGCTCTTCAAGAAGATGGAGGAGAAAATCGAAAAAGCAAAGTCGGTCCAGGTGAAATTGAGGGGGACGGTGGACGATATGGAGCTGTCCGGGGCGCTCTGGCTCGACGAGGGAGGCAAGGTGCGAATTGACGTGGAGGGAAAGAGCAGTAGGGGTTCGATGACGGCAGCGGCCATTTCGGACGGGAAGAAGGCCCGCCTGGATTCGAGCGATCGGCCGGCCCCTCGCCGCTTCGACGTCCCCGAGACATTCGACCGATTGATCCGGACTTCGGCCGCGAGGGCCGGATTCGTGAGCTCTTTCGAGTTCTTCGAAGGGGGTGAACGCGTCAAGGCCGATCCGGAAACCGCGTTCGTGGCGAAGGCATTCAAGCTCGGCGTCAAGGAAATAGTGGGAGATCGCGATTGCCAGGCGGTGGACTACATGGTCTCAAGACGAGGCAAGGATGCCTCCGTGACCGTGTGGATCGACACTGGAACTTTTCTTCCGTTGAAGAGGGTCCTCAAGGCTGACACGAAAACGCTGACCGAGACGTACGCCGCGTTCAAACTTGACGAGAAAATCGATCCCGCGAAATTCGAATTTCCGAAACCTGAAAAATAGAATCCTGGCCGCCGACCCCTCGCACAATTTTCGCGGGCTTTCTCCGCGCCCCGATCCGCGTTTACCCATACGTCGTAAATAGAAGTGCGATCTCATGTTACGCGCAGGGAGGTTGTCGCGGTGCGAATCCAAGGGATGACTGTCGAAGGAGCGCGCGCCGGGGACGGCGAGCAGGTGGGGCGCCTGCTGGCCGCCGCGCATGCCCCCGACCATCAACAGCTGACAGTGTGGTCCTCCCCCAAGATCGGCCGGTACGTGGAAGACCTGATCGAAGGCTCCCTTCCGCAGGAATCCCCGGCCTTCACCTTGATCCGGCGCGACGGGGTCATCGCCGCGGCGGTCTACCTCCGGAGCATCCTCGGCGGGATTTTCATCGACAGCCTCTACGCCGACGAAGCCACGCGGAAGGAGCAGGTGACCAACCTGCTGATCTACAGATCCCTGGTTGACTATTCCCGGCCGCATCCCTCGCCGGTCGTGAGGTTCGACGTTTTCGAAAGCAAGCGGGCCGTGCGCGCCTGGCAGCATCGCATCCTGGGCGCGAGGGAGGTGGTCCGGCGAATCTGGTGGCGGCTGCCCCCGCCCAAGGCGGGCCGGGCCGACGGCAAGGTGTCCGGGCTCGCCGAAGCGGACCGGATCCACGTCCGATGGGGTTTTTCGAAGTTCCAGATCACCACGGTCCGGGGAACGTACACGATCGGTCGCCTGCCGGGCCCCTACTTTCGCCTCGCGGAACCCCTGGAAGCTCCCGACCCCGAACTCTTCCGAACCCTGGCCTCGCTCGATTCCGCGCGCGAGCTCCTCGTGACCGGAGAGAAAGACTGGCAGGCCGAGGGCGGCCGGAAAATCGACGTGCTGATCCGATCGCGGGTGGAACTCCCGGAGCTGCTCCGCCGCCTGAAAGCCCAGACTCCCTCCTGGATGCTCGAGGCGGAACGCCGGACGCGATCGACGCACTCGCCGAACTGACGCTCCCGGGACCCGCGACTAGCTCTGTTGAAATCGTATCTTCACCACGAAGGCACAAAGTCACAAAGAAGAGGGATTCATCGAATGCGCCCGCCGGCTTTCGTGGCCCGATGGGCCACGAACCGGCCCCGGAGGGGCCTGGGACGGTGGGAAGAGCCGCGGAGAGAAGGCGGCTTCTCTCGCGGCTCTCCCAGCCGTCCCTTCCGGCGGGCGCTCGACCGATCGGCGTCCGCTTGGTGCCTTCGTGGTGGTGAAAGAGGGGGTTTTCAACGCAGCAATTCGCGACTTCTTTTTTCGACTCTCGACCCGCGACGCTCGACTCGTGACATCCCGCAATCGCCGTTGCATTCCCCCCGAGTTGCGGCTATCTTCCCCGCTCCCCATGGCCGAGAAAAACATCCGGAACATCGGCATCATCGCGCACATCGACGCCGGCAAGACGTCGACGAGCGAGCGCATTCTCTATTTCACCGGCAAGGTCCACCGCATCGGCGAGGTCCACGACGGCAAGGCGACGCTCGACTGGATGGAGCAGGAGCGCGAGCGCGGGATCACGATCACCGCGGCCGCCACGACCGTCGAGTGGCGCGACCACCGGATCAACCTCATCGACACGCCGGGCCACGTCGACTTCACCGTCGAAGTCGAGCGCTCCCTGCGCGTTCTCGACGGCGCCGTGGCGCTCTTCTGCGGCGTGGGCGGCGTCGAGCCCCAGTCCGCGAGCGTCTGGCGCCAGGCGGCCAAGTACGAGGTCCCCGTCATCGCCTTCGTGAACAAGATGGACCGCAGCGGCGCCGACTTCCACGACGTCGTCCGCCGCATCCAGGAGGAACTCGGCGCGAACGCCGTGCCCGTCGTCCTCCCGGTGGGCGAGGCGGACCAGTTCGGCGGCCTCATCGACCTCGTCGAGAACACCGAGATCGTCTTCGAGGAGCAGCAGGGAAAGATTCACTTCGAGACCCGGCCGATCCCGGCGGAGCTCGTCGCCGAGGCCGCGAAGTGGCGGAAGAACCTCATCGAGAAAGTCTCGGAGTCGGACGAGTCGCTCCTCGAGAAGTACGTCGCGGGCGAGGAGCCCTCGCCGGCCGAGATCCGGGCGGTCCTCCGCAAGGGCACGATCGCCCGCACGATCGTCCCGGTCCTCTGCGGTTCCGCGGCGCGCAACATCGGCATCCAAAAGCTCCTCGACGCCGTCGTCGACTACCTGCCCGCCCCCGAAATCAAGGAGGGCGGGACGCTCGCGGCGCTCGCCTTCAAGGTCATGAGCGACCGCCACGCGAAGATGGTCTTCGTCCGGGTCTACTCCGGCACGCTCTCGGCGGGGACCTACGTCCTCAATTCGAGCCGCGACCATCGCGAGCGGATCGGCCGGCTCCTCGAAATGCACGCGAACACCGCCAAGGTGCGCGAGGTGCTGCACGCGGGGGAGATCGGCGCGGTGATCGGCCTCGACCACACGCTCACGGGGGACACGCTCTGCGATCCCGAGCATCCGGTCCAGCTCGAGTCGATCGAGTTCCCCGCCCCCGTCATCTCCGTCAGCATCAAGCCCGAGTCCCGGGCGGACCGCGACCGGCTGTCCTACGCCCTGGCGAAACTCGCGGACGAGGACCCGACGTTCCTCGTCTCCGTCGATCCGGAGTCGAGCGAGACGATCATGTCGGGGATGGGCGAACTGCACCTCGAGATCCTCGTGGACCGCATCAAGCGCGAATACGGCGTGGTCGCGACGGTGGGGCGCCCGCAGGTCGCCTACCGCGAAACGGTCCAGGCGGCGGCCGAGGTGGACCACAAGCTCGTCAAGCAGACGGGCGGCCGCGGCGACTTCGCGCGGGTGAAGCTCCTCGTCGAGCCGCTCCCCCACGGTTCCGGCTTCGAGTTCGAGAACGACGTCAAGGGCGGCAACGTCCCGAAGGAGTACGTGCCCGCCGTCGAGAAGGGCGTCATCGACGCCATGAAGCGGGGAGTCTTCGCGGGTTTCCCCGTCGTCGACCTCAAGGTGACGCTCACCGACGGCGACTACCACGAGGTGGATTCGAACGAGCGCGCCTTCTTCATCTGCGCCTCGATGGGATTCAAGGAGGCGTTCCGCAAGGCGAGCCCCATCCTCCTCGAGCCGATCATGCTCCTGAACGTCGTCACCCCGATGGACCACCTCGGGCCGGTGAACGGCGACCTCGCGGCGCGGCGGGGAAGGATCGAGCGGATGGAACAGAAGGGACCCAACCAGGAGATCGAGGCGTACGTGCCGCTCGCGGAGGTCTTCGGCTACGCGACCCAGGTGCGGACGCTCTCCCGCGGGACGGCGACCTTCACGATGGCCTTCGACCACTACGAGCCGGTGCCCTTCGCGGCGACGGAGAAGATCGTCGAGGCGCGCAAAGCGATTCTCGAGGCCCGGGGCCGGGGCAACTAGTGGTGAGCCACAGTTGATTCTGTCAGGTGCGAAGCGGCCTTTCATTCGCCGAGCGCGGATTCAACTGACACATTCGTCGCAGTCGAACCACTAGCCGGCCACCCTCCAGGCCGCCACCGCGCCCGCTGTCCCCGCAACGATCATCGCCAGCACCGCCGGAATCACCCTCCGCTCGAAGGCCCAGCCCCCGATCGTCCAGGCGATCCCCGCCTTGGCCAGCGTGTTGGCGCCGCACGCGCCGAGGATGGCCGCCGCCGCGGTCCGGAGGTCCACTCCGCCGTATACGAGCTTGGCCGCCGAGAGCGAAACCGCGTCCACGTCCGTCGTGCCCGCCAGCACTCCGGTCGCGACGAGTCCTCCGCCTCCGTACGAGGCGACCGCCAGCTTCGACAGCACGAGGATCAGGGTGAAGAGGCCGCCGAACTTCACCGCGGTCCCCAGCGAGAACGGATTGGTGAGGCTCAAGAGTTCTCCCGCCGCCGACTGCGCCCGGGTCCGGCGATAGAGGAGGAACGAGGCTCCCGCGCCGGCGAGGGCCGCCGCCCCGAGCGGAAGCACGAGGGACCGGGCCAGCCCCGGGTGGACCACCGCGACGATCACGAGGAGCCGCGGGAACATGACGGTCCAGGAGAGGACCATCCCCGCCGCGCACGCGTCGGCCATTCCCGAATTTTCCTTCACCCGTCCCGAAAAGGAGAGGGTCACCGCGGTCGATGAGACGAGTCCGCCGAGCAGCCCGGTGACTCCCAGCCCGCGCCCCGGACCGAGGGTGCGGAAGGCGACGTACCCCGCGAATCCGATCC
>DATHFI010000172.1:0-3942 GCA_035490275.1 Planctomycetota bacterium | reverse complement strand
GGCGAAGATCACCGGCATCACGCCCGCCGTGTTGACGCGGAGGGGCAGGTAGTTCCGCTGGCCCTGCATGACCCGGCGGCCCTTGAAGTGCTTCGCGTGCTGGATCGGAATCCGCCGCTGCGCCTGGGTGATCAGGACGGTCGCCGCCACGGCCGCGAGGTAGAGCAATCCCATGAGGAGAACCGAGTCGAGCCGGACGTCCCCGTGCTTCGCCCTCCCGAAGAGGTCGGCCCAGATCTGCGGCATCCGGGCGATGATGCCCGCCATGATCAGGATCGACGCGCCGTTCCCGAGGCCGTGCTCGGTGATCTGCTCGCCGAGCCACATGACGAAGAGTGCTCCCGCCGTCAGCGCGAGGACCATCTCGAGGGAGACCCAGAATCCGGACCAGAGGAAGATGGATTCCCCCGCCGGCTGGAGGGCCTTGAGCTGGGAGACCGCGAACCAGGCCTGGATGATGCAGATGGGCACCGTCAGGTAGCGGGTGTAATTCGCGATCTTCCGCTGGCCCGAGGGCCCTTCCTTGGCGATCGCCTCGAGGTTGGGGCTCACCTTCGTCATCAGCTGCATGATGATCGACGAGGTGATGTAGGGCATGATCCCGAGCGCGAACAGGGCGAGGTTGGCCCACGCCTGCCCCGAGAAGAGCTGCATGATGTGGAAGAGGCTTCCCAGGTCCCCTTCCATCTTGTCCCGGAACTTCTGGATCGACTCGGGGTTGACGCCGGGAAGGGTCAGGTGGGACCCGAGCCGGAAGACGATCAGGACGCCGAGGGTGAAGAGGATCCGGTTCGTGAGTTCACGGATCTTGAAGACGTTTCGGAAGGACTCGAGGATGCGCATTCGATCCCCGCGGGGTTATCCGCCGGCGCCGGGCTCCTGCTTCTTCGGCTTCGCCTGGCCTTCGGCGGGCGGCACCTTGGCCGGCGCGGCCGGCTTTCCCTTGGACTCCACCCGGGCCGGTTTCGTCGGCGGAGGCGGCGTCAGCATCTCGACCGTCCCGCCCGCCTTCGCGACCTTGTCCAGCGCGCTCTTCGACGCGCGGTGCACCTTGAACGTGAGCTTCCGGTCGATCGCGCCGTCGCCGAGGAGCTTGATCGGAAGATGGCGACGCACGAGACCCTTCGCCCGCAGGGAAGCTTCGTCGACGGTCTGCCCGGCTTCGAACAGCGTCGCGATCTCGGAAAGATGGACGATTTCGTACGCGGTCCGGAATTCCTTGTTGTTGAATCCACGCTTCGGGAGGCGTCGGATGATGGACATCTGCCCGCCCTCGAAGTACGGGCGGAAGGAGGTGCCGGTGCGGGCCCACTGGCCCTTCCGGCCGCGGCCGGCGGTCTTGCCGACGCCGCTCGATTCGCCGCGGCCCTTGGGGAACTTCTTCTTCCGGGGAATCTTCGCCTTGCGGGCGTCGGTCAGGTTCATGGAGTCACCTGCGGAGGAGCCGGCGGGGCGGCCGGGGCGACCGGGGCGGCCGGGGCGGCGGCGGCGAGCACCGGGCCCAGCAGTTCCTTGTGCTTCCGCTCAACCACGGGGATGCCCCGCTGCTTCTCGAACTGGGCCACGGTCCGGAGCTTTCCGAGCGCCCCGTACGTCGCCTTGACCACGTTGATCGGATTCGTGCTGCCGAAGACCTTCGAGAGGACGTCGTGGATGCCCGAGAGCTCGAGGACCGCGCGGGCCGAGGCACCGGCCTTCACCCCGGTGCCGCGGCAGGCGGGCCGGAGGAGGACGTTCGTCGCGCTGTACTTCTCGCGGATCTCGTGCGGGATCGTCGTCTGGACGATGGGCACTTCGATCAGCCTCTTTTTCGCCTCCTGGATCGCCTTCTCGACCGCGAAGGGGACCTCGTTCGCCTTGCCGTAGCCCCAGCCGACGCGGCCCTTGCGGTTGCCGACGACCACGAGCGCGTTGAAGCTGAACCGCTTGCCGCCCTTCACCACCTTGGCGCAGCGCTTCACCTTCACCACGATCTCTTCGAACTCGTCGCCGCCGCGGTCATAAGCCATCGTTCAGTCCTGATTCCTGATTCTTGATTCTTGATTCTTGATTCGCCGTCCTACTCTTTTTTCTTCTCGTGCCCCTTCGCGCCGTCCTTGGGGAATCCGCCCGGGGGCCTCGGGGGCTTCTCCTTCTTCGGCTCCTTGGCGCCCTTCGCGGCGGCCTCGGGCTTCGGGGCCTTCGGAGCCTTGTCCTTTTTCTTGGGGTTCGCGAGGAAGTTGAGCCCGCCCTTCGACGCGGCCTCGGCGAACGCGCGGACGCGCCCGTGGAACCGGTAGAAGTTGCGGTCGAAGACGACGATGGTCACGCCGGCCGCCTTCGCCGCCTCGGCGAGCTTCTTGCCGACGGCCTCGGCGGCCTTCCGGTCGCCGCCGTGCTTCAGCGACGACTTCAGTTCCTTCTGGAGAGAGGACGCCGAGGCGACGGTCCGGCCCGCCGCGTCGTCGATGATCTGCGCGTGGAAATGCCGGTGGCTCCGGTAGACGCTGAGCCGCGGCCGCTGGGCCGTGCCGAAGACGGTCGACCGCACGTGGGCCGCGCGCCGGACCCGGCGCTCCCATTTCCTCAATTCGAGCGATCGAAGATGTCCCACGGCTTATGAGGCTCCTGTGACGAACGTCTTGCCGGCCTTCCGGCGGACGACCTCGTCGCGGTACTTGATGCCCTTCTGGTTGTACGGCTCCGCCTTGCGCGACCTCCGCACCTGGGCGGCGAACTCCCCGACGAGCTGCTTGTCGGCGCCCTTGACGGAGATCGAAGTCACCGAGGGGCAGATCACGGTGAGCCCCTTCGGGATCTGGAACTCGACGGGGTGGGAGAAGCCGATCGTCAGGACGAGCTTGTCCCCGACCATCTTCGACCCGTACCCGACGCCGTTGATGTCGAGGATCTTCTCGTAGCCGTGGAGGACGCCCTGCACCATTCCCGCGATCAGGCTGCGCGTCGTCCCGTGGAGCGACTTGACGAGCTTGGTGTCCGAGGACCGCTCGACGATGACCCGCTTCCCCCCTTCGACCTTGACCCGGATCTCGGGCCGGAAAGTCCAGGAGAGCTTGCCCACCGGGCCTTCGACGTGGACGACCTGCCCGGCCAGGTTCACCTTGACCTTGTCCGGGACGTCGATCGGTTTCCTTCCGAGCCGCGACATGTTCCTACCACACCTTGCAGATGATTTCGCCGCCGACGTTCAGCTTCTTCGCCTTCCGGCTGCTCAGGATCCCGCGGGAAGTCGTGAGCACCGTGACGCCGAGGCCGTCGAGCACCTTGGCGACCTCCCCGGACCCGCGGAAAATCCGCCGCCCGGGGGTGGAGACCCGCTTGATGTCCGTCAGGACCCGGCGGTTCTCCGGATCGTATTTCAGGAACAGCCACATCGTCTTCCGGTAGGGCTTCTTCTCGTCCTCGATGACCTTGACGTCGGAGAGGTAGCCCTCGCTCTTGAGGACCTGCGCCACGCCCTCCTTGAGCTTCGAGTGCGGGACGCCCAGCTTCGGATGTCGCCGCTGGTTCGCGTTCTTGATCATCGCGATCATGTCGCCGACGGGATCGCTGCTAGCCATGAACCCTATCCTTCTACCACGAGGCCTTGCGGACGCCGGGGATTTCTCCCCGGTTCGCGAGATCGCGGAAACAGAGCCGGCACACGTTGAACTTCCGATGGTACCCGCGCCGGCGCCCGCAGATCTTGCACCGGTTGTAGCCCCGGACCTTGAACTTGGGCGTCTTCGCCTGCTTGACCTTCCATCGAATGCTCGCCATAAGCGCTGTCGTCCTCTAGGCCTTCGCCGCCGGTTCTTTCGCGACCTTCTTCGGTTCGACGGGATCCTGGACGCGGAACGGCACGCCGAACCGCTTCAGCAGTTCGAAGGAATCGGCCTGGCTCCGGGCCTTCACGCCGATCGTGACGTTCATCCCCTGCACGAACTCGACCTTGTCCAGGTT
>DATHFI010000171.1:0-10458 GCA_035490275.1 Planctomycetota bacterium | reverse complement strand
TGAAGCTGCTGTTTCCGGGAGAAAATGAAGTAGCCCAGCCGGACGACGGAGTCCGCGACGGCCCCGAGGCCGATCACGGGAATCACGAAAAATAGCGGCCGGAGGAATCCCTGCTCGGGAAACTTCAGCTCCGGCTGCATGAAGACGAGAAGGAAGACGTCGTAGCACGCTTCGACGTAGTCCGGCTTCTCCGGCGTGTAGGTGAGGTGGATGAGGAGCCCCCCGCCGAGAACGATGGCGAGGAAAATGCCCATGGGCCAGCGGAACTCCCGGGCCAGGAAACGGCCGTAGCCCCAGAGGACGGCGAACCGGCGGCGGCGTCTCATGAGAGTGTCCGGCCGCCATCTTAGCCGCGGCGCGCCGGAATTCGAGGCCCCGGCCGGAGTCAAATAGATTCGATTGTGAGCCCGTACCACCTTTGCTAGAGTGGCCGGTCCGGCGCCCATATTTTCCGCGCGACCGGCGCCCCGTGGAGGAATCTGCCATGGCCGAAGGCGATCAAGCCATCTTCGACGACGCCTCCCCCGCGCCCAAGCCCTCGGGCGGGGACATGGAGGCCATCCAGAAGCTCAAGACCGCCTACGACAATCTCAAGCGGGAGATGCACCGCGTCATCGTGGGGCAGGAACGGGTCCTCGAAGAGCTCCTGACCTGCATCTTTTCCCGGGGCCACGCGCTTCTCGTCGGCGTCCCCGGGCTCGCGAAAACTCTGATGATCCGGACCCTCTCGCAGACCCTGTCGCTCTCGTTCAACCGGATCCAGTTCACGCCCGACCTCATGCCGAGCGACATCACCGGCACGGAAGTCATCGACGTCGACCGGGCCACGGGCGAGCGGGCGTTCCGGTTCATCCGGGGCCCGATCTTCGCCAACGTCATCCTCGCGGACGAGATCAACCGGACGCCGCCGAAGACCCAGGCCGCGCTCCTCGAGGCGATGCAGGAGCTCCAGGCCACGATCGGCGGCAAGCGCCATCCGCTGGAACAGCCCTTCTTCGTGCTCGCCACGCAGAACCCGATCGAGCAGGAGGGGACTTATCCGCTGCCCGAAGCCCAGCTCGATCGCTTCATGTACAACATCGCGGTCGGCTACCCCTCCGAGGAGGAGGAGCTCGAGATCATGCGGCTCACCACCTCGGGATTCGACACCAAGCTCCAGCCGATCCTGTCGGGTCCGGAGGTCATCCAACTGCAGCAGATCGCCCGGCGGGTCCCGATCGCCGACCACGTGATGCGGTACGCCATGTCCCTTTCCCGCGCCACCCGCGTGACCCAGGGGGGCGTGCCCGACTTCATCAAGGAGTGGGTCCAGTGGGGCTCGGGGCCGCGCGCGAGCCAGTACCTCATCATCGGCGCCAAGGCCCACGCGGTCCTGGGCGGCCGGTTCTACGTGACGATCGAGGACGTCCGCGCGGTCGCGCACCCCGTCCTCCGTCACCGGGTCATTACGAATTTCTCGGCGGAGGCCGAGGGCGTCACGACGGACAAGATCATCGACAAACTTCTCGAGGTGATTCCCGCCAAGGAAGCGGACCTGGAGAAGCAGTCGGGGCTGCCCCAGGTCACCAGCTAAGGTTGACGGTCGACGGCCTTGGGTTGACGGCCGTCCTCCGGCAACGGTCATCGGTCAACAGTCAACCGGCCGCGGGCTTTCTTCATGGCCGAAAAGAAGCCGGATTTCCTCGACCCCAAGATCCTGAACCCGTCGACTCGCCGCCATGATCTTGGGATGGGCGGCTCTCTCAGGGCAGGCAATATCAGGATGAGTCATGGCCGATAAGAAGCCCGACTTCCTTGATCCGAAGATCCTCAATAAGATCACGCGGCTGGACCTCAAGGCGCGACACATCGTCGAGGGGTTCGTCGCGGGGATGCACAAGAGCCCCTACCACGGATTCAGCGTCGAATTCGCCGAGCACCGCGAGTACACCCCCGGCGACGACCTGAAGCACCTCGACTGGAAGGTCTTCGGGCGGAGCGACCGCCTCTACATCAAGGAGTACGAGCTGGAGACGAACCTCCGCTCGCACATCCTCCTCGATTGCTCGGAGTCGATGGACTACGGAAGCGGGGAGAACACGAAGCTGGAGGTGGCCTGCCTCATCGCGGCCTCGATGGCGCACCTGATCCTCCGCCAGCAGGACGCCGTCGGCATGGTGACCTTCGACAAGGACGTGCGGTCGTTCATCCCCTCCCATTCGGGCCGGGGACAGATGAACGCCGTGCTCGGGACCCTCGGCGGCGCGAAGGCCGCGAACAAGACGGACCTCGCGACGGTCTTCCACTCGCTCGCGGAGCGGTTTTCGCGCAAGGGACTCGTCATCATCATCAGCGACCTGTTCGACGACCCGGACCGGATCCTGAAATCGCTCCAGCACCTCCGCCACCGCCGCCAGGACGTGATCGTCTTCCATGTCCTCGACGAATACGAGGTGACCTTCCCCTTCCAGCGGATGACGCTCTTCGAGGGACTCGAGGAGTACCCGAAGCTCCTGGTCGACCCGCGCGCCCTCCGCCAGGCGTACCTCGAGGAGGTGGAGCGGTTCGTGTCGCGGATCCGCCGGGGATGCGTCCAGAGCTCGATCGACTACGCGCAGATCACGTCGGACCGGCCGCTCGATGTCGAGCTGGCAAAGTTCCTCGCGTCCCGGCTCGCCTTGGGGCGGAGGTGACCGGGGCCGCGGCTTCGCGGTGACCGGACGAAACCATGAACTTTTTCAACCCGGGACTGCTGTGGTTCGCGCTGGGCGGCGCGATCCCTGTCATCATCCACCTGCTGCACCGGCAGAAGTACCGCCGGATCCGCTGGGCCGCCATGGAGTTCCTCCTGGCCGCCCTCAAGAAGACCCAGCGGCGGCTCAGGCTCGAGAACCTGATCCTGCTCCTCCTCCGCATCGCCATCATGGTCATCCTGGCGCTGGCGATCTCGCGGCCCTTCCTCCGGGCCTCCCCCCTCAAGATCCTCGAGGATTCCAACACCCACCACTTCCTGGTCATCGACAACTCGTACAGCATGTCCTACAAGAAGGGGCCCAAGACCTATCTTGACCTGGCCAAGGAGCAGGCCGACAAGCTCCTCGACACCCTCGGCCCCACGCTCACCGAGAACGACAAGATCACCGTCATCCTCGGCTCCGCCTATCCCGAGGTGTACGTCGTCTACGCCTCCAAGCTGAAGAGCGTCAAGGAGGCCGTGGCCGCGATCCGGCCCTCCCACTATGCCTCGAGCATGTTCCAGACCTTCCGGCTCGTCGAGGAGCAGGTGAAGAAATCGACCAACCTGGAGAAGCGAATCCACCTGTTCACCGACATGCAGCGGTGCGCTTGGGAGAGCTTCGACGAAACCGAGGGGAAGCGCTTCGGCGAATTGCTCAAGCGCCTGACCACCGCGAAGGACACGAAGGTCGGGATCACCGACGTCGTTCCGAAGGAGCAGCGCCCGGAGAGCGCCGACAACCGCGGCATCGTGGGGCTCTGGGTGGAAAACAACATCATGGACACCCGGTCCTTCACGACCTTCCACGTCGACCTCTACAACTGGTCCAACGTCAGCTATCCCTCGATGGAGGTGCGGTTCCTGGTCGACGGAAGCCACGTCGGCACGGCGACCACGCCGCTCCCCCCGTATTCGCTTATGCCCGCGACCTTCCGGTACCGCTTCCACGAGCCGGGCCCCCACTTCGTGGAGGCCGTGATCGATCCCGACAATCTCGATGTCGACGACAAGCGCTACCTCGCCGTCGACGTGAAAGCCACCCTTTCCGCGCTCATCGTGGACGGGAAGCCGGCGAGCCCGCCGGAATGGAGCGACGCGGACTTCCTCCGGATCATGCTCTCCAGCGCGGACGTCTCCGTCGCGGGCCCGGTGACCGCCGAGATGTTCACGGCCGACGACCTGGAGAAGCACGATTTCCTGGTCCTGTGCAACGTCCAGTCCCTGACCCAGGACAAGGTCTCGAAGATCGAGGATTACCTCCGCCGCGGCGGCGGCCTGTTCCTGACGATGGGCGACCGCGTGGACCGGGGCGCCTGGAACGAGCTGATGTACCGGGACGGCCAGGGCCTGCTCCCGGCCCGGCTCGGCGAGATCGGCGGGACCTCCGCGGAAATCCAGCCGCGCGTGGCGTACCACATCAAGGAGTACGCCGGGCGTCACCCGGTCTTCCTCCCGTTCCGCAACGGCCCCGGGCCCTTCTCGCTGATTTTCTACCAGTACGTCCGCCTGGAAAAAGTCGACCCCGAGTCCGCCCTGGCGGTGCTCGACGACCCGACCAACTCCCCCCTGTTCGTCGAGAAGCGGTTCGGGGACGGCAAGGTGGTCCTGTTCACGAGCACGATCAACGGCGAGTGGGACGGGGGCGTGGCGGGCATGGGTCCGCTCGGGACCCTCGTGTGGACCCTGATGCCCTACCTCGCCTCGCGGCCCACGAGCGCCAAGAACCTCCAGATCGCCGACGTCATCCAGCTCTCGATGCCCGCGGAGAAATACGCGGGGACTTTCGCGCTGGAAACGCCGTCCGAGGGACAGACGTCGATTTCGATCCAGCGCCCCGCGCCGGACAGCCGGTGGTTCACCATCTTCTACCCGAGCACTCCATCGCGGACGAAACCCGAGGAGGCGAAGTCCGTCGTCAACGAGGGCCTCCGGTTCGCGGGGAAATACAAGCTCGTACGTCCGAAGGCCGATCCGGCTTCGGAGGACACGCTGATCTCCTATTTCGCCTGCAACCTCCCCCCGCGGTCGACCGCGCCGGAGGAGCTCTCGCGGTGCGAGGGCAACCTGGAGACGATCCCGGTCGAGGAAATCCGCAAACGATTCCCCGACTTCGCGTTCTATGTGGCCGGGCCGGGGGGACAGGTGCCCCCCGCCGAGACGCAGGGATCGAGCAAGATCTGGAAGTACCTCCTCTTCGCCCTTTGCGGATTCCTGGGATTGGAAACGTTCCTGGCCTGGTTCTTCGGACGGGCCAAACAGTAAGCGCCATGAACCTCTTGACCTCGCTCTTCGCGGCCGCGCAGGACTCTTCGGAGTCGGAGAGCCTACTTTCGCGGCTCTTGGGGATCGACCGCATCAATCCCGACGCGGGACCCATCTCCCTTTCCTGGCGGCATGAGCTCCCGCTCTGGGTCATCGTCCTCGTCATCATCCCCGCGATCATCGGGCTCGTCTGGCTCATCTACCGCCGCGAGCGGTCCGACGTGCCCGCCGCGGCCCGGTGGATCCTCGCCGGCCTCCGCAGCGCGATCCTCCTCCTTGTCTTCGCCATGCTCATGGGGCCGATGCTCACGCTCGAAATCGTGAAATTCAAGCGGGCCTTCCTCCTCGTCCTCGTTGACGACTCCCTCTCGATGCGACGCAGCGACCCGCCGACCCGGCTCGAGGACCAGCTGGCGCTCGCCCAGGTGACCGATCTCTGGAACAAGAACGAGCCGCTTCCCGACGCGGTCCGGGCCGAGCTGATGAAGCTGAGCCGCGCCGATCTCGTGCGGAAGGCGCTGGAGAACCCGAGGCTCGGGGTCCTCTCTAAGCTGGAGGAGAAGCTCAACGTCGCCTACCTGACCTTCTCCAAGGGCGTGCGGAGCGTGGAGAACCGCCAGAAGCTCCTCTCGGACTACCGGAACGAAAATATCATCGGTACCGAGACGGCGATCGGCGAAGCGATCAAGCAGGCGAGGGCGATGTACAAAGGCCTCCACGTCGCCGGGATCGTCGTCATTTCGGACGGGCGGAACAATCTCGGCATCGATCCCGTCACCGTGGCGAAGGATCTCCGGCAGCAGTGGGTGCCGGTCTTCACCGTGGCCGCCGGCATCCCCCAGCGGATGAAGGACATCGCCTTCACCGATCCCGAGGCCAAGCAGGTGGTGCGCGCCAACAACCGCCACCAGCTCAAGTGGACCGTGCGCAGCGAGGGCTTCGACGGCGAGGATATCGACGTCAGCCTCCACGTCTACCCGTTGAAGGCCGAGGACTATTCGAAGGACTGGGCGGCGCTCGATCCGCAGGAGCTGGAGCGGATCCTCGCGGACTCCACGACCAAGGTGGAAGGGAACCACCGGTACAAGGTGCGGGAGGGAAGCGAGCGGAACCGGGACGAGTTCCTGTGGGAGCCCGTCACGCCCGGCGAATACCTGGTGATCGCCCGCACGCCGCCGCGCGAAGGCGAGCGCTCCGCCACGAACAATCACGTCGCCCAGCGGGTCAAGGTCGTGGACGACAAGGTCCGCGTGCTCTACGTGGACCACCCGCCCCGATGGGAGTACCGGTACCTGAAGAACGCGCTGATCCGGGACCCCAAGGTCCTCGTCCACTGCTTCCTCACGAGCGCCGACGAGGGATTCCCCCAGGAACATTCCCTGGAGGCGACCGACGAGAAGTTCAAGGTCCCGCTCCGCGAATTCCCCAAGACCATCGAGGAGCTGCTCGTCTACGACGTGATCATCCTCGGCGACGTCGCCCCGTCGCACCTCGGCGGCTCGGAGGCCCTGGCGAACATCAAGCGGTTCGTCACAGAATGGAGCGGCGGCCTGGTCTTCATCTCCGGCCTCATGTACAACCCGCGCAGCTTCCGCGGCACCGCGCTCGAGGAGCTCCTGCCCGTCATCCCGGAGGAGGCGCGCGAATCCGAGACCTACCAGCAGGTGTACAAGTACGCCCTGACGGACTACGCGAAGGCCGACGGCGGCCATCCCATCATCCGGTTCCCCTCGGTCACCGAGCTGCCCGCGGTGATCGAGAAATGGGAGGACCTCGACAACCGGGAGGACGACCTTCCCGGCATCCGGTGGTTCACCAAGGCCCGGCCGAAGCCGACGGCCCAGACCCTCGTCGAGATCGTGGGAGTGCAAGGCCAGGACATCCCGGGAAAGCGTCCTCCTTTGTTCGTCGCCGCCAACACGGGGCGCGGCCGGATTTTCTGGAGCGCCACGGACGAAACCCACGTCTGGCGCTTCCTGGTCGGCGATCAGCCCTGGTTCTATCCTTTCTGGCAGCAGGTCATGTACTGGGCCATGGACCGCAAGCTGACCGGCGCCCAGCGGTACCAGCTCTATCTCCACCGCCACGACCGGCGCTACGTCATGGGCGACACGGTGCTGATGAGCGCGAACGCCTACTCCCGCGACTTCCAGCCCCTCCAGGATCCGGAGCTCGAGGTCAACGTCGAACCGCCGCAGGGGCCCCGGTACACGTTCAAGCTCTCGAAGAGCCAGGACAAGGACGGCTTCTACGAAGGCGCCCTCCAGCCGCGCGAAGTCGGCCCCTACCGGATCTGGGCGGGGGACGACGACGAGACCTCCCGCGCGGTGGAGAAATTCCTGGTCTACATTCCGAACCGGGAGGAGGACGAGCCGATCCTCGACACGGCCCTGCTCCGGAGCGTCGCCCGGGAGGGATTCATCGGCGAGGCGGCGAAACCCGAGGAACGCGAAAAGAACTTCTTCTCGATCACCCGGATCGGGGAGCTTCCCGCGGCGGTGCAGGAAAGCAAGCAGCAGCAGTCCGAGCGGAAGGACGACGACCTGTGGGACTCCCCCCTCGTCTACCTGGTGTTCGCGATCCTCATCACCTCGGAGTGGGTCCTGCGTAAAGTTTTCAGGATGCTGTAACGGGGACGACGGGCCCGCCCCGAACCCCGGGACGACGATCGGATATGGTGTTCATCCCGAACGGATTCCGCGCGATCCGGGTGCTGCTCCTGGCCGGAGCCGCGCTCTGCGCCGGGGCCCAGTCCGGCGAGGAGCAGAAGAACACCGCCCTCCTCCGCATGTATCCCGCCCTCGACCAGCTCGTCGATCGCGCCGACTCTTTCGTGGCCTCGGGCCGCTACCTCGAAGCCCTCGAGATCTACGCCGAAGCGCAGAAACAACCCAGCTCGCTCGTTCCCGTGGAGGCCAAGCCGCCCGCGCCGCCTCGCTATGTCGGCGTCCTCGAATTCTGCCTCCGGAGAATCGCCTCCTGGCCGCCCGAGGGCCGGGCCGCCTACCGACGCTACGCGGACCCTCTCGCGGGGCAGGCGTTTCAATCCGCGCGCGCGGCTCGAGACCCGCAGGCCCTTGCTGAAGTCGCGTTCCGGTATCCGGGGTCCAGTTTTGCCGACGACGCGCTCGCGCTCCTGGGAAATCTCCACCTGGAGGCGGGCCGGTTCGAGGAAGCCGCCGCCGCGCTGGAACGGTTGCTGACGCTCCCGGAGTCGGACTTTCCCCGGGCGGTCGTCTTCGCCCGGCTCGGGACCGCGTACGCGCGGTCCGGCTCGCGCGAAGCGCTGGACGCCCTCATCGCCCGGGCCGAGCGGGAGTCACCGGGGGCGAAAATCATCCACGGAGATCGCGAAGTGGATCTCGTCGATTCCCTGCACGCGCTCCGGCGCACGATTTCCGAACCGGCGCCCCTGGCGTCGGGACCCTCGTCGTGGGAAATGATGCAGGGCAGCGCTTCGGGCGTCCGGGTGGCAAACCCGGCGGAGGTCGCCTTCCGCCGCTGGGCCGCGCGGCTCGACGAAGTCCGCTTCGAATTCGACGAGGACCCGTGGGGGGGATTCTCCGGCATCCGCCCGGACCCCGATCATCGGCCGGTCGTCCCGGCCGTGAGCGACGGCATCGTCTACTTTCACAACGAGTACGCCGTCCAGGCGTGGAATCTCTACGCGGAGTCCCGCGAACCGTTGTGGACGCACAAGGTTCCGGTCCCCGCGGGCGAGTTGATGTTCGAAGATCGCCTCGTCCACGCCACCAGCGTCGCCGACGGGCGCGTCTTCGCGAACCTGGTCACCGCCCTGGGGCAGCAGGAGGTCCAGCAGGCCTACATCCGCGTGAAGTTCCCCTTCCCGAAGAGAGCCCTCTTCGCCTTCGACGCCTACACGGGGAAGGTCCTTTGGAGAATCGGGGGCGCCACCGGGGCGACGCGGTTCGAAGACGGCCTGAGTTTTTCGACCCCCCCGACGCCGTTCGGCGGATTCCTCTATGCGAGCGGCGTGCGGCAGGTTCATTCCACCGATCCCTTCGAACACCACGTCCTCTGCCTCGAGCCTGAAACGGGCCGGATCCTCTGGTCGACGTTCGTCGCCTCGGGCGGCACCGAGATCAACCTCTTCGGGAACAGCACCCGCGAGTCCCTGGGGTCCCCGCTCGCGGTGGAGGGCGATACGGTCTATTACGGCACGAATCACGGCGCCTTCGCGGCGCTCGACCGCGGCACGGGCCGGCTCCGCTGGCTTTCCAAGTACCGCCAGCTGCCGGTCAGCCCGACCCGGCGCATCGATTTCCAGCGCCACTCGATCGAGTGGGCTCCGTCGGCCCCGGTCGTGGTGCGCGGGCTCGTCCTCCACACGCCCACGGATTCCCGGTTCCTCTACGCCTTCGACGCGGCGACCGGCGAGGCGCGCTGGTGGCGCCCCCGCGGGGACAATCGGACGATCGCCGGATGCGACGGCACGCTCCTCGTGCTCGCGGGCGAGGGGGTCGAGTGGCTCGAGGTCGCCAAGGAAGGAAAACTGGCGGGACGATTCGAGCCGACGGCCGGGCGCCCGTCGGGGCGGGCGGCCCTGACGACCGAGGGCGTCTATTTCCCCACGACCCAGGGCCTGTATCGCGTCACGCTCGGCGCGGGGAGCGTCCCGCGGTTCGAATACGGGCCATGGCGCGGGAGCCCCAACGACGGCGGGAACGTGGTCGTGGCCGAAGGGGCGGTCGTCGTGGCGGGACCGCGGACCGTCGAGGTTTTCTCCAGCCGGGCGGCGCCCGATGCGGCGGTCGAGGCGGAGCTGCGGAAATATCCCGACCGGCCCGAGGTGATTTACCGCGCGGCGCTGCGGCTCCTGCAATCCGGAAAGGACGATCGCGCCGCGGAGCTCCTGGGCCGGGTGATCGAGCTGGTGACCGGCTCGCCGCGCCCGGCGGACGCCCGTCTCGAGAGGGCCGCGCGGAAGCGGCTCTTCGCGGCCTCGCGCGACGCGGGACTCGCGGCGCTGGCGGCGGGCAAGCCGGCCGACGCCGTGGCGGCCTTCCGCCGGGCCGGCGCGGCCGCCCCCGACATCTCCTCGGGGGTCGAAGCGGCCCGGCTTCTCGCGGACGCCGCGGTCGTCCGGCGCGACTTCGAGACGGCCATCACCGAGTACCAGAGGCTGATCCGCGACCTGGGCGACGAGGTCGTGGGAGGCGTCCGGGTATTCGACCTCGCCCGGGCCGCCATCGCGCGGGTCCTGGCCGCGGAGGGGCGCGATTCCTACAAGGCCTTCGAGGCCGAGGCCGAACGCCGGCTCCGGAAAGCCCAGGCCGATCCGGCGCCGGAGGCGCTCCTCGAGGTTTTCCGAAGCCACCCGAACAGCCTGGCGGCGGAGCGGGCCGTCTTCGACGCCGCGGAGGCGCACGCCAGGCTGGGCCGGCCGGATGACGCGGCCACGACGCTCAGGCTCTTTCTTCGCGAGTTCCCCGGGTCGGATCGCGTTCTCAACGCCCAGG
>DATHFI010000170.1:0-8991 GCA_035490275.1 Planctomycetota bacterium | reverse complement strand
TCCTTTCTTCGGATCCAGTAAACGGGGGGTTCGGACTGCACGAGGGCGTGGCCCGTCAATCGGCACCATGCCGGGAGGTCTTCGGGGGCCCCGGGATCGCGCGCGGTCACCTTGAGCACCTGGCCGGGATTCATCCGGGTCAGGCGCAGGCGCAGCTCGAGCACGAGATCGCCGCATCCCATATCTCCGGCGTCCCAGTGGGCGTCCGGGTCGGGCGTATGTTTTTTCGCGGAGGAGGCCACGGCGCCCTTTCCTTTCTTCGCGTCCGCGGTCCCGTTCGGCCACAGGCAGGGGGGTCTGGACGACGGGTCGACGCCCTCCTGGCGATCGGCCCACTTCCAACCGGAGCGGTAGCAATCCCGGTGGTTGACCAGCTCGACCACCTGGTCGCGGAAACGCTCGAACGGATGGTCCAACGCGGTCGCGAGACACCCCGCGCACCGCGGGGCGTTCTTGAACCCCATCACCAGGCTCACCAGCGTGTGGTGGCCGCAGAGGGGGCGCGAACACTCCGTGCACCGCGAGCCTTCCAGGGCCGTGAGGTCCCGGATCAGGTCCTTCGAGGTGCGGCGATCCGTCACCATCGCGGTCCGCCTACTTCTGCTGGGTGAACGTGAGCTTGCGGCTCCAGTTGACCTTGTCTCCTGTTTTTTCGCCGACCGCCGCGCCGTCGATCTCGATGTAGGCCTTGGCCAGCGCGTTGACCGGCCCGGCGTCCTGTTTCGGACTGAGGGTCAAGTCGCGGCCGCGGGACCACGTCACGCGCCGCTCGTCGATGCTTCCGAAGTAGTAGTCCACCTTCGCCTTGTCGGCGCCCTTGTAGCCGTCCCCGGTCGTGAGGCGCACCTTCTCGTCGTTGGCCTTCGTGATCTCGAAGTCGCCCACGAAGATGTCGGCGACCGCCACGTCGTGCGGCACCCAGCCGTAGCCCGGGACGTAGAACTCGGGCCAGCAGTGGTAGCTCTGGTCCCGATCCTTGCCGTCGAGCTCCGCCTTGAAGAAGGAGCCGTAGACCATGCGGGTGGGAATGCCCTGGGCGCGGGCGAGCGCGGTCCAGAGCGAGTGGAAATCGGTGCAGTTGCCGGTCTTCGAAGTGAGGCAGTACTCCGAGCTGCCGACGGGCGAGGCCTTCTTGTGGTCCGGGTCCTTCACCCAGTAGTCGATGTTGGCGAGCACCCAATCGTACAGCTTCCGCGCCGCGGTCACCGGGTTCTGCTCGTCTCCGGCGATCTCCTTCGCGAGCTTCCGGATCTCCTCGTTGATGACGACGTTCTTGTTCTGGCCGAGGAAGGCGGACATCTTCGACCGGTCCGCGTCGGTGATCGGCTTGGCCTTCGCGGGGTCGAGGTTGTTGCGGATTTCCCGCCGGGTCTCGGAGAAGGTCTCCACCAGGGTGAAGTCCTTGACCTTGGGATCGGCGACCTCAATGTAAATCGAGGTGTTCCCTTCCGAGTCCTTCTCGACGCGATGGGGGAAGGGGCACTCGACCTTGAAATCCTTCACGGTCTGGGCGGGGTCCTCCTGGGGCATGGTGAACCAGGCGCGGACCTTCCTGGCCCCTTCCGGCACCACGACCTTGAATTCCTGGCGCGCCTGGAAGGTGGCGGTCTTGGGCGGGGAGCCCATCTCCTGGGGCCCCGCCCCCAGGGCCACGACGGCCCCGATGGCAATTGAAAACAGTCGATTCATGAGCGAAATCCTTTCGGGTTTAGAAATTGTACTGGGCGAAGAAATTGAACCGGTTGTCGGTGCCGTCGGCCGCTCCCGCGCCGGTCCACTCCGTCTTCCAGTTCAGATAGTCGATGCCGAAGGTGACCGGCCCGAACGTGAGCCGGTTGGCGAGATAGACGATCGTGTTCTTGTCGCGGGCGCCCGCCGCCGGAAGGTTCTTGTCCGGATCGTCCATCGAGAAGCCGAGGAAGACCTTCCACGAGGGCATCGCCTGGTATCCGAGCTGGACCCAGCCGCCCTTCGCCTCGATTTCCTTGCCTTGATTCGGATCGGCGGCGGTGTTGTTGACGCCCTGACCGATGCCTCCGCGGACGTCGTCGAGGTTCTTGCCCGACCAGAACTCGGCCATCAGCTCGAGCCCTTCGTAGAGCGGGAGATTCAGGTCGAGGCCGAACGCCTGGCTGTCCCAGCTGTCCTGGCCGTTGATCTTGGCCGCGCTCTTGGGGAGCTCCTCCTTGGCGGTGTGGGCCCAGATTCCGGCCTCGAAGGTCTTCCCGGCCATCCAGAAGTGGGGGCCCTTGTAGGCGACCCGGATCTGGACCGTGGGCATGGCCGCGTCGACGCCGTCGAGGAACGCCGCGCCGGCGCCGCCGTCGAGGCGCTGGTTGTCGACCGCGCCGGTCAAGCCGATCATTCCCTGGAGGATGACCTGGCCCTCGCCCGCCTTGGGCGTGTACTCATAGCGCACCTGGGGACGCCGGTCGGCGAGGTTGCCCGCGTTCCACATGACGAAGTCGTTGTTGACGATGGGCGCGAGGGGAGAGATGACGTCCTCGCGCTGGCCGACGGTCAGGGCCGATTCCGTCCACGCGAGCTTGACCCAGGCGTGGCGCATGCGGAGCGCGTCGCGCGATTCGCTGGTCGTGGCTCCGTAGAAGTCGACCTCGACCTTGGCGCTGGTCTTCGCGTTGCCGAGCGCCTCGACGGCGGGCCCGGTGACGTCGAAGCCGAAGCGGGTCAGCTTCGGATGCATGTTGAACTGGGAGTCGCCCTTCGCGGCGGTGTTGGCGGACACGGTGCCGTCCTCGGAGCGGATCCACTGCGGAAGCTGGGGATCGTTGGGCTTGGAGTCGTCGTACTGCAGGTCGAGCCGGGCGAATCCGTAGAACTTGATCTTCCAGTCGCCGGATTCGACGACCAGCCCCTGGGGCTTCGGGGGCTCGGGCTTGGGTTCCTGCCCCTGCATCAGCAACAACGCGGCCACGGCGCTCAGGATCTCGGTCATGGCTTGCCCTCTCTAGTTAGGGGTCCCCGGACTAATCTAGGTCCTTGAAATCCCAGGTTTTTTCCGTCTTGGCGGGTTTGCCGTCCGCTTCCGCGTACGGGATCAGGAAGTAGTTCAACGGAGCACCGTCCTGCTTCGGCGACAGGATGATATCGCGGCCCGTGGAAAGGGTCACGCGGTTACTGGTGTGGCCTCCGAAGAAGAACTGCGTGCGCTCGGGGAAGCGGTCGGCCTCGGAGCAGTCGACGGGGACCCACGTCTTGCCGGGGACGCGGAAGAAGGCCCAGCAGTGGTAGCCGCCCAGCTTCTCCTTCTTGCCTTTCTCGTAGGGGAGGTAGAGGCCGATCTCGAAGCCGCTGGCGATGCCCTGGGCCCGGCAGAGCGAGTTGAAGAGCGCGTGGAAGTCGGTGCAGTTCCCCTTGCCGACCTCGCAGGCGAATTTCGTGCTGCCCGTGCCCCATCCCGTGCCGCTCTTGTCGTAGGTCATCTTCTGGAGCACGTAGTCGTAGATCGCGCGGGCCTTCGCGAGGGTATCTTTTTTCCCCTGGGTGATGTCGTCCGCGAGCTTGCGGATTTCGTCGTCCACGGTCACCAGGGCGTCGGGACCCCGGAAGACGCCGTAGGACCCCGCGGGGTCGGAGCCTTCGCCCGCGAGTTTCTCGAGATCGATGCGGATTTCGGACCGCGTGCAGACGAACGACATGGTGACTTCGGCGGTCGCGCCGGGAGACTCGATCTCGGCGTAGGCGATCCTGTTCCCGTACTTGTTCTCCGTGGAGATGTTCATGTCGCGGGAGAATTTGAGGTCGCGGATGGCCTGGACGGTGGAATCCTGGGGGACGGGAAGCCACAGGCGGAGCTTCTTCGTTCCCGCCGGGATCTCCAGGACGCGGCCGGTGTAGGTGATGGAGAAAGTGCGGCTGTCCCCGGGTTTGAGGAATTCCTTGGCGACGGTCTGCTGGCCATCCTGCGGGGCGGCTTCCTGGGGCGCGGCGGGCGCCATCCAGGCCAGGACGAATGCGGGCACGAGCATTGCGCGAATCATGGCGATCATCTTCCTTCAGGATTTCGGACGTAATTCAGGGAACCGACGATCTTGGAGGAGGCGGGGGCTCGACGAAACTGGAACAGGCGCCGGACGTTGGGAGGGTCGGACCCGCCACCCTAGGCGGGCGTCACTCAGCCGAAAGAGAAGATGAAGGAAATAGACATTCCTAGCGCCGTCATATATACGACGGTCCCCCCGAGCCGGGCAAGAAAAATTCACCCTCCCGCGGGGCCTTCCCGCGCTATAAAGAGGAAGATGGGCCTTTCGACCCTGGACTTCGTCGTCGCGTTCCGGGCCCTGGGTTCGCGCACCTGCTCGGTGGCGGACCTTCGCCGCGCGCTCAAGGCCCAGACGTCCCTCATGGAAAAGGGGAGGCGCCTTTCCCTCGCCGAGGCGCTGGCGGAGGAAGGGATCCTCGCCCTCCATTGGGCGGGGGAGCTGGCCGGCCCCGCCCCCGTGGACATCCGGAGCGATCCGGCCACCCTGACCGCGACGGGCGAGCTCTTCCTGGCCGCCGACGCGGCGACGGAGACCGAGCTCGACCGGATCATCGACGTTCTCGCGAGGCCCGCCGATCCCCGGACGCTCAAGGAAGTTCCCGTGCCGCCCTCGCTCGCGGGATATGACATCGCCTGGGAGGTGGGTCGGAGCCGGACGGGTTCGGTCTATCGGGGATCGAAGCGGGGATCGTCCGAGCCCGTGGCCATCAAGGTGTTCCGCCAGGAGGTTTTCCCTTCGATCGCGGCGTGCCGCGCCTTTCTCGGGAAGATGAGCCCCGGTTCCTCCGACCTCGGGCCCGCCTTCATCCGGGTCCTCGAAGCGAAGGAAGCGGACGGTCATGCCGTCGTGGTGCAGGAATTCGTCGACGGGGCGCCGCTGGAAACGCTGCTGGCCGAACGAAAGCTTTCTCTCCGGCGGGGATTCGAAATCGTGGCGCGCGCCGCGGCCGCCCTGGCGCCGGTCCATGCGAAGGGGCGAGCGCACGGCCGCCTCTCCACCCGGAGTATTTTCGTCCAGAACAGCGACCGGCCGAAGATCGACAGCGCCGTGTGGCCGGAGGACGCCGCCCCCGCGGATGACGTGGCGTCGCTCGGCGGGGTCCTCTACGAGATCGCCGCGGGGGTCCCGCCGTTCGGGGGATTCCGGTCGACGAAGTTGAAGCCGCCGTCGCGCTTCAATGCCGCGGCCGCGGGCCCCGCGGAGCGGATCATCTTGAAGGCGCTCGCGAGAAATCCCGCGCGGCGCTACCCGGACGCGGCGGCGCTCGCCGCCGACCTCGACCGGTTCCTCCGCCACGAGGAGGTGACGGCCGACGTCGAGGCCCGCGAGGCGTCGCCCCCTTCCAAGCCGGCGATGCGCAGCCATCCCCGCCGGAAGCGCGAGATCGTCATCGCGGCGGCCGCGATTATCAGCGTCGCGGTTTCTCTCATCGTCTACAAGGTGACCCGGAGCGGTTCTCATCCGCCGGATTCCAAGCCCGCACCGGTCGCCTCGGTTCCGCCGCCGGCGCCTCCTCTTACGCCCCCCAAGGCTCCGCCGCCTCCGCCCGCGCCGAGGCCCGATCTCCGGAAGGACGAGCTGGCGCGCAAGGGACCCCTGAAACCGGCCGACGAGATCGACTTCCGGATGCGCGCGACCGGCCTCCTGGCGAAGCGCGAGTTCGGAGAGCTCGACCGCCTCGCGGAGGAGGCCCTGATCCGCGGGCCCGAACGCGACTGGGCCCACCATTACCGGGCCGTCGCGGCGCTCGAGCGCGGGGACGCGCCGGCAGCCCTCGTTCACGCCGACCGCGCCGTGGCCCTGGGGGCGGACACTCCCGAACTGCACGAGCTGCGCCTCGAGATCCGCCTGGCCCGCGCGGAGTACCGCCTCGTCCTGGAAGAACTCGACCGGCTCTATCCGCGGGAGAAACTCTCGCTGGAGAACCAGGAGATCCTGCGGCTGGGCCGGCAGATCGAGCAGGACAAGGAGAACGCCGCGCTCTTCATCCGCCGGGGAGCCCTCTATCTCCATCGCCGTCTCGCCTCGCGGGCGGCGGAGGATTTCCAGAAGGCGGTGACGCTGGGCGAGTCGCGGGCCTTCTACTTCCTGGCGCTGGCGCTTCGGGAGGACCAGCGGGTCGAGGAGGCGGGGGAGGCGCTGCGGCGGTTCATCGCGGCGCACGGGAATCTCCCGGGCGCCGAGGAGGCTAGGGCGCTCCTGGCGTCGCTTCCGAAGTAGGAGGCGCCGGGGCCTCGAGCCGGATGTCCTGCAGGTCGGCGTCCTGCACGATCCGCACCTGCTGATCGCGGGCCAGCTGGAGCATGGCGAGGAAGGTGCCGACGATCCGCGAGCGGTCCCGTTCGGGACCCACGAGCTCGAAGAATCCCACCGATTTCCGCTCCGCGAGCGCCTTCAGGATCGCCTCGATCCACGCCTCGATCGGGATGTCCCCGTAGAGGATGGTCAGCGAGGCGTCGAGGCGCGTCGATTTCAGGAGCCTCGAGTAGACGAGGACCAAGTCCCACAGCTCCATGTGTCGCAGGGGTTCCTGTTCGGTCTCCCCCTCGAGTCTCAGCCGGGGCCGCCCGTGGCGTTCCAGCCGTTCGGAGAAGAGCCGGTCGAGGCCGCGGGAGCGGTCCTTGAACCGCTTGTAGTCGAGAAGTTTCCGGATCAGGTCGACGGAGGTGTCGCCCTCCTCGTCCGTCTCCTCCATCCCGTCGTCGGCGCGACGCTCGGGCGGAACGAGGGTCCGGGTCTTGATGAGCATGAGCTGGGAGGCGACGACGAGGAACTCGCCGGCGACGCCGAGGTCGAGCTTCTGCATCGTCGTGATGTAGCTCACGTACTGCTCGGCGATCTGGGCGAGGGAGACGCGGGTGATGTCGACCTCCGCCTCTTTCACGAGGTGGAGCAGGAGATCGAGCGGCCCGAAGTAGTTCTCGACGCGGACCTTGTAGGAGAGCGGTCCCTCCTCAAGGGCGGTCGGCGGGGTCGGAGACAGTTGCGCGGTCGCGGCGGGCACGTCGGGAGCCCTCTCTCTTCCCTTCTTATCGGCCATGTCAGGGCTTCGGCTTGACCCGGAAGACGGCCTCGCGGACCTCGGCCATGGTCTGCTCCGCTATGGCGCGGGCCCTCGCGTTCCCGGCGGCGATGATCTCGTCGAGGCGATCGGGGCGGGCGTCGAGCTCCCGCCGGCGCTCCCGGATGGGGCGGAGGAATTCGACGATCCGCTCGGCGAGCTCTTTTTTGTCGTCGGTGCAGCCGATCATCGCCGTCGTGCACAACGTGTAGATCTCGGAACGCCGCCCGGGAGGTGAAAAAAGGGCATGCCAGGAATAGACGTTGCAGATGTCGGGACGGCCGGGATCGGTGCGCCGCAGGCGCTGGGGGTCGGTGAACATGGTCTGGACCTTCTTCCGGATCTCGGCTTCGGAATCCTGCAGGCCGATGGCGTTGCCGTAGCTCTTGGACATCTTGCGACCGTCGAGTCCGAGGAGGAGCGGGACCCTGGTCAGCCTGGGCTGGGGCTCGGGGAAGACCTCGCGCTTGAAGACATGATTGAACCGGCGGACGATTTCGCGGGTCAGCTCGAGATGGGGCAGCTGGTCCTGGCCCACGGGAACCGCCTCCCCCTTGTACAGGCCGATGTCGGCCGCCTGGAGGACGGGGTAGCCGAGGAACGCGTAGTTGTCGACGCCTTTGGCGGCGAGCTCCTTCATCTGGTCCTTGTAGGTGGGGACGCGCTCGAGCCACCCGAGGGGCGTGACGCACGAGAAGAGGAGATGGAGCTCGGCGTGCTGGGGAACGGCGGACTGGACGAAGATCGTCGCCTTCTCCGGGTCGACGCCGCAGGCGATCCAGTCGGCGACGTTGTCGCGGATCCAGCCCGGGATGCGGCCCGCCTCCTGGTATTCGCTCGTGAGGGCGTGCCAGTCGGCGACCATGAAGAAGGCCTCGCACTCCTCCTGGAGGGCGACCCAGTTCTGCAGGGCGCCGAAGTAGTGGCCGATGTGGAGCGGGCCCGTGGGCCGCATGCCGGAGAGGAGGCGCTTCTTTTTCATGAAGACGTCCATTGTAACCGACGCGATCACCGGCCGAAGAGGGCCAGGGCGGCGTCGCCCCCCGAGGCTCCCATGGCCCCCGTGAGGGCCCGCCTCACGAGATCAATGATGGGAACGATGACCCCTGAGGCGCCGAGGTAGACGAGGATCATCGTGATGAAGATGGCGTAGGGCTCGAGGGCGTCGAGCATCGCGCGAAGGCCGGTCGGGAGGAAGTGGCGGAGGATCCTCGACCCGTCGAGGCCGGGCAGGGGGAGGATGTTGAACGTGCCCAGGATGACGTTGGTGAAGATGAAGGTGAGGAAGAAGAAGCCGTTCCATGTGATTTCGCCGTTGACCATGATGATCGACGGAATCGCGTGGAAGAGCCCGATGAAGGCGCCGAACCCGAGGGCGGCGAGGAAGAAATTGGAAAGCGGCCCGGCGGCCGCGGAGAGGCACATTCCGAGCGACGGGTTCCGGAAATTGAGGGGGTTGATCATGACGGGCTTCGCGCCGCCGAAGACGAAGCGCCCCCCCGAACCGAAGTAGAGGACGACCGGGAGCAGGATCGTCATGAAGGGGTCGATGTGATGGATCGGGTTCCACGAAAGCCGATTGTCGTTTTTCCCCGTGGGATCGCCGAGCCACCACGCGACGCGGGCGTGCATCTGTTCGTGGAAAATGACGGAGACGAGGAGGCCGAGCAGGCTGAGGATGATCTTGGGGGCCTGGTCCATTTGGGTGGCTTCGAGCTTCAAGCTCCAAGCTTCATGCCAGAGGAATACAGCTTCACGCTTCAACCTGCAAGCTTCACGTCTGCGGGAATGAGGGCGGAGTGAATCCCGCGGCGTGGGCGGCGAGGGTGCTGGACCTGGTTTATCCGCGCTCCTGCGAGCGGTGCGGCGCCCGGCTCGAAGGACCGGACGGGGACCTGACGTGCGCGGACTGCGCGCCCCACGCGG
>DATHFI010000169.1:0-3545 GCA_035490275.1 Planctomycetota bacterium | reverse complement strand
GGACATCGATCCCCTTTGCCCCCGCAGTGCCGGGCCGCGCAGGGGCCCGATCCGGGGGTGAGGCGCGAGGGAACGCCCAACGACTGGAAAATTACCCCTGCAGGTGACGTGAGGCAAGAGAATCTTGCCTGGAACAGAGTTGCGGCCGCGAAGACAACCCGGGGGCGGTTACTGGATCTTGCGGGTCGAAGCCCAGCCTTCCAGCCCGGGCCGCTGCGATTGACCCTTGAGTTCGCCCTTCTCGTCGTTCGCGCGCTCCTGGACCCACGACGCCGGCGACAGGAGCACGCCCCCGGCGACGAACACCGTCTCCTGACTGGACTGACGGTAGCTGCAGAGGGTCTGGGCCGACTTCGGCGCCGTCACGGACTGGATCTTGAATCCCGTCCGGTCGATCACCCATGCGAGATCCCACCCGGTCTTCATGTGCAAACTGTCCCGGGCGACGAGCGCCGACAGCACCGCCAGGTCGGACAGGTTCGCGAGGTCCGCGAAGGCGGGAATGTGGCGCGACACCTCCTCGAAGTGACGGCTGAAATCGCGGGTGTAGATTTTCGCGGCCTGCGAAATCTCCCCCTCCTTCACGTCCTGCTTCTCCACCGAATAGAGCGACGTGACGACCTTCAGCGACGCGCCCCTCAGCTCGAACGCGAGCCCGTCCGGGGAGACGCCCATGGCGTCGTACGCGCACTCGAAGGCGAACCGGTGGGGCTTGTGGGCCGACGTCGACAGCGCCATGTAGCTCTTCACCTTCGGCGTCGGCGAGTCGATCAGCCCCAGGCCGAACATCTTCAGCAGGTAGTCCGCCTCGATGCACACGGCGGCGAAGCGGTTGTCGGGCGCGAGGCCGATGTACTTCACCGGCTGCGGTCCCCCCGCTTCCGCGATGAGTTCCGACGCCCGCCGGTTGCCGATCGTCGGCGCCTTCGGGCCCACTTCCTTCGTCTTCTTCTGGATCCGGTCGAAGATCTCCTGCGTCACCTCGAGCGTGCACCCGAGCGCCCCCGCCGTGCCTCCGGGTCCGACGCCCCGGAGCGCCGTCACCAGGTCGTCGAGCTGGAGCACCGGGCGGCCGGTGTAGCGGCCCAGCGGACGGTACGGGACGTCCACGTCGAACGGCTCCGCGGGCCCGGCGATGACGAGGTCCTTCTCATCGGGATAGACGAAGACGTACCGGAGCCGGACCATGCCGCCGAGGTAGCGCACCTCGGGCGGAATCGGCTCGCCCTTCTCCTGGAGCTTCCGCGCCTCCGCGAAAACCCGGGGAAGCGACACGTAGACGAGCTTGTCGTCCTTCGGGAGCTTCGCCGCTTTCGCCCTCAGCGCCGCCAGCCGCTCGTCGGGCTTTCCCGTGGAACGCAGGACCCCTTCCGCGTCGATGTAGACGCCGAGCAGGGGCGTCACCTGCTGGGGCGAAGCCGCCGCGCAGGCCAGGAGCGCCGCGCCCGCCATCAACATGCGTCGAAGGGTCATGGATCGACCTCCCGTTACGGAACTCCGTTAATAGTACGACGCCCGAGAGTCCGTTACTGCGAAGCCTTCAACCAGGCGAGGAATTCACGCTCGAGGACAGGGATCTTCAGCCCGAGCGACTTCTCCAAGGTGTCCAGCGTGCTGTTGCCCAGGTAGTACTCCCTCACGAAGTCGAGGAACGCGTCCCGGCGGCGGCCGCCCTCCGCCTCCATCAGGTACCGGGTGAGCTCGCCGGCGACCGTGTAGCACAGGTCCGGGTTCTTGGAGAACGCGCCTTGATCGTACCCCAGGAATTCCCGCATCGGCGGCGGCGCGAGCTCGGACCGATTCCGCGGTTTCCGGAACACGGGCTTGCCCTCCTCGATTTTCAAACCGCCGAAGTAAACGGCGAGCCCCTCCATCACCCAATAATTATCGGGGCTGTCGCTGCGGACGTCCGCCTGCTGGAGGAGCGACCAGGTCTCGTGGCCCATGGCGTTGTGCGCCAGCTGGTGGGTCAGCTCGTGGAGCAGCGTGTTCTCGTCCCCCGCCCGGAGGTAGGCGATGTTGGTCTCGGGGTTGAAGAACCCGATGCCCCAGCCGGCCGCCGCACCTCCGGCGGCCTTCGACCGCGCCGCGTCGATATCCGCCGGGGTGGCGAACAGGTAGAGACCCACGCGGTACTCCACCGGTTTCATGCGGCCGCCCAGGGTTTCGAAGAAGACCGAGCGCGCTTTTTCGAGCAGCTCCATCGTCCGGGCCGCTTCGCGATTGCCCACCGTCGTCCGGACCAGAAAGTGCGGGGACCGGATCACCCAGGCGCGGTCCCACGACCGGTGATCCTCGTCCTTCGCCGAAAGGTCCTCGGTGAACTCGACGGCCTGCCGGGCCTGCTCCGCCTCGACCTCGGGAACCCACCCGAAGGCCTCGACTTTTTCCTCGCCGCGCTTCGCCCTCGCCTCCGGCTGGTCGAGGTAGAAATGGACGGTCTTGTCGAGCCAGTCGTCCGCTTCCTTTTTCAGCTTCGCCTTGTCGGCCGCGACGTGGATCCTCCAGGCGCGGGCCCCGAGTTCACGGAAGTAGTCGTGCAGCTTCTCGCGGTACTTCGACCATTTCTCCGGGTCGGTCTCGCTGGGCTTGTTCTTCCAATCGCCGCGCAGGTTCGCCTGCGCCTTGGCTTTGTGGGGATCGCCCGAAGCCGCGTTCAGGACGATGAACTGGTAGTGGCTCCGGGCCTCCCGGACGAGTCCGTTGGATTTGCACCAGTCCGCCAGGGAAAGGCGGCGATCCCAGAGGTATTGGGAGAGGCTGAGGAGCGCCTCGGTGTAGGCGGACCGGTCTTGGGCCTGCACCGGGGCCGGAGCGAGGGCGGTCGCGAGGGTCAACCCCAGCATCAACCTCGGAGCGTACTTCATGCGCAGGATCAGACTCTCGAATTCCCTCGGATGTCTGAAGTCTGTTGTCTGATGTCTTCTACGCTACTTCTTCCGCGTGTACTCGATCTTCCCGACGGACATTTCCTTGCCGTCCGGGCCTTCCATCGACATGGTCAGCTTTTTCGAGTCCTTGCCCGTGATTTCGCTGACCATCTTCATCTTCATCGGCTTGCCGGACATGGGATCGGGCCCTTCCATGACGGACGTGAAGACCTTTCCAGCGTCGTCGGCCGTCCCCTCCATGGTCCAGATGGCCGTGCTCATGGAATCGATCCAGCACCCCGTGTACTTCTTCTTCACCGTGTCGTAGCCCATGATGCCGTGGCCGACGAACTCCGTGCCCATCATATTGCCCTTGTAGTCCGTGACCAGGAAGAGGCCGCCGGCGATGAGCTTGTCCGTCCCGCTTCCCTTCGACTTCATCGGGGGATCCCCGGGTTTTTCGCCCATGAACTCCGCCGTCGAGTCCCAGTTTCCCTCGAATTGCTTCAGGTACTCGTGGAACTTGGTCGGCTTGGGCGGAGTGTAGGTCTCCTGCCTCAAGCCCGCCGCCAGGGCCAGCCCTCCGACCGCGAGGATCGCCATCGACGCCGCCGCCATTCGTGCTTTCATGGGTCGCTCCTTTGGTTGGGTTTTCCTGTAGTCAAGCGAGGCACT
>DATHFI010000168.1:0-2914 GCA_035490275.1 Planctomycetota bacterium | reverse complement strand
GAGCGCCGTCGAGAGCTGGGCCCGGATCTGCTCCTGCTGCTCGACAGGGAAGGCGTCCACGATGCGGTTGATCGTGCGGGTGGCGCCCGTCGTGTGGAGGGTGCCGAAGACGAGGTGGCCCGTCTCGGCCGCCGTGATCGCCGCGGAGAGCGTGTCGAGGTCGCGCATTTCTCCCACGAGGATCACGTCGGGGTCCATGCGCAGGCCGCGCCGGATCGCCTCGGCGAACGACCCGACGTCCACCCCGAGCTCGCGCTGGGTGATGATCGATTTCTTGTGCTCGTGGTAGTACTCGATCGGGTCCTCGATCGTGATGATGTGGCAGTCTTCCTCGATGTTGATGAAGTCGATCATCGTGGCGAGCGTGGTGGTCTTGCCGCAGCCCGTGGGGCCGGTGACGAGGACGAGCCCGCGCGGCCGCATGAGAAGGTTCTTCACGCTCGCGGGGAGGCCGATGTCCTCGAAGCTGAGGAGCTTGTTCGGGATCTGGCGCAGGGCGACGCCGGCGTTGCCCTTCTGCATGTAGACCGCCACGCGGAAGCGGGCCTTCTTCTCGAAGGCGAAGCCGAAGTCGGCGCCGCCCTTTTCTTTCAATTCCTGCTGGCAGCGCTCGGGGGTGATCGCCTTCATGAACGCCACGGTGTCGTCCGACGTGAGGGGCGGGACGTTCAGGGGCTTCAGGCGGCCGCTGATGCGGATCGTCGGGGGGATCCCCACGGTGAGGTGGAGGTCGGAGGCCTTCTTCTCGACGACGAGATTCAGCAGCTTGTTGAGTTCGACCGCCATTACCCCTCCGAACGTGCTTGATTCACCCTAGGATTCCGGATTTTCGATTCTGGATTCTCGGCGCCGAGAATCGAGAATCAAGAATCGAGAATCGCCGGGTGAAGGCGCCGGCCTTTCGTTTCCTCAGTAGCTGATGTCCTCGCGATGGGTGAGGGTGAGGATTTCCTCGAGGGTGGTGATCCCGTCGAAGACCTTGCGGACGCCGTCCTCGAGGAGGGTCACCATGCCGTTGAGGCGCGCCTGCTCCTGGATCCGGGAGGTGGGCTGCTTGTGGAAGACGAGTTCCCGGATGGTGCTGTTGAGCTCCATGAGTTCGAAGATGCCCTTGCGGCCGCGGAAGCCGGTCTTGGCGCAGGCGTCGCATCCCACGGCGCGGGAGATCGCCCGGCCCTTCAGGTCCTCCGGCTTGATGTTGAGGGCGGCGAGGGTGGCCGGGTCGGGGTCCTTGTTGAGCTCCTTGCACTTCGGGCAGAGGATGCGGACGAGGCGCTGAGCCATGATCGCCTGGATGGAGGACGCCACGAGGAAGGGCTTCACTCCCATGTCGACGAGGCGCGTGAGGGCGCCGGGAGCGTCGTTCGTGTGGAGCGTCGAGAAGACGAGGTGGCCCGTGAGGGCCGCCTGGATCGCGATCTCCGCCGTCTCGCGGTCGCGGATTTCGCCGACGAGGATGATGTTCGGCGCCTGCCGCAGCATGGCGCGCAGGATCCGCTGGAAGGTCATCCCGATGTGGGCCTTCACCTGCGCCTGGTTGATGCCGGCGATGTTGTACTCCACCGGGTTCTCCGCCGTGATGATTTTCACGTCGGGCCGGTTCAGCTCCTTGAGGGCCGCGTAGAGCGTCGTCGTCTTGCCGGAGCCCGTGGGCCCGGTGACGAGGACGATCCCGTTCGGCCGCTTGATGATGCCCCGGAAGCGCTTGTAGTCCGTCGAGAAAAAGCCCAGTTCCTCCATGCCGACGAGCCCCGCCTTCTTGTCGAGGAGGCGCATGACGACCGACTCGCCGTGGGTCGCCGGCAGGGAGCTGACGCGGATGTCGAGCTCGCGGCCCCCCGCGACGATGTTGATGCGGCCGTCCTGCGGCTTGCGCTTCTCGGCGATGTCCATCTCGGCCATGATCTTGATGCGCGAGAGGACCGCGCCCTGGAGCCGCTTCGGGGGCGCGTTCACCTCCATGCACAGGCCGTCGACGCGGTACCGGATGCGGACCCGGTCCTCCATCGGCTCGACGTGGATGTCGCTCGCCCGACGCTTGATCGCCTCCGCGATCATGAGCTGCACGAACTTGATGACCGGGGCGTCGTCCTTCTCGGGGTCCACGCCGGTGAGGTCGATCTCGCCGCCGCGCAGCTTGACCTCCGCGGTGGTCGACGCGAGGTCGATGGTGTCGTGGAGGGCCGAGGTCTCCTTGGACCCGTAGTATTTCTGGATCGTGGCCTGGATGTCGGGCTTGGGGGAGAGGGCGAACCCGATCTCGGTGTTCAGGATGAATTTCAGGTCCTCGAGGGCGACGAAATCGAGGGGGTCGCTGATGGCCACCGTGAGCTTCTTCCCGTTCGCCATGATGGGGAAGATCGTGCGCTCCTCGCAGATCTCGCGCTTGATGAGCTTGGTGATCTCGGGGTTGATCTTGATCGCCAGGAGGTCGACGTAGGGGTACCCGAACTGCCGGGCGAGGGCCTCGGTGATCTGGGCCGGGGTGCCGACCCCCATTTCGAGCAGGAGCTCGCCGAGCCGCTTGCCCGAATCCGTCATCTGCTTCTTGATGGCGGCCTTGATCTGCGAGGCGTCGGCGACCCTCATCTCCTCGAGGATCTTGCCCAGGAGCTTCCGCTGCTGCTGCGGCGTCGGCCGCGGCGGCGTCGAGGGTGGGGGCATGGGCATCACTTTCGAGACGCTGGTGTTCCTCTGGGGCGCCGCTTTCTTCGGGTCCGAGGGCCCGTTCAAGATTTCCTCCGGGGATAGTGAGGCGGGGAATGATTATAGGTCCGGCGGAAAACCGGAGTCAAGCCCGCGGGCCGGAAGGCCCGAAGATATTTACTCGTGACCGCCATGAGACCCTTGCGCTCCCCATATCTATAGACGCCAGGGAAGAGCAGCCCTATACTGCTTTTTCACGCGCACCGCC
>DATHFI010000167.1:0-2414 GCA_035490275.1 Planctomycetota bacterium | reverse complement strand
GAGGACGCCCGGGAAACCATCGCCGACCTTTACGGCGGCGATCCGAAAGGCCTGACCTTCACCTCGGGCGCCACGGAGTCGGACAACCTCGCCCTGTTCGGGGCGGCCGAGGCGCTCCGCGCGCGGGGGAATCACATCGTCGTGAGCGCCGTGGAGCACCCCGCCGTCTTGGAGACGGCCGCGGAACTGGCGAAGGGGGGCTTCGAGGTGTCGCACGCCCCGGTGGACGGGGACGGGCGGGTCGACGTCGCGGCGCTCGAACGGCTCCTCACGCCGCGGACGACCCTGGTCAGCCTCATGGCCGCCAACAACGAGGTCGGCACGATCCAGCCGGCGGGCGAGGCGGCCGCTTTGTGCCGCGCGCGTCGGATCGTCTTCCACTCGGACGCGGCGCAGGCCGCGGGCAAGGTGGACCTCAAGTTCGAGGCGGACCTTGTCACGATCTCCTCCCACAAGATGCACGGACCGCGCGGGGCGGGGGCGCTCTACGTGCGGCCGGGGACTCCGCTGGCGCCCCAGCAGGTGGGAGGAGGACAGGAATTCGAGCGCCGGGCGGGCACGGAGAATGTCGAGGCGATCCTCGGTTTCGCCGCGGCCGCGAAGGCGATGGAGTCCGACCGGCGCGAGACCGCCGCGCGGGTCGAGCGGTTGAGATCCCGGCTCGTGGCGGGCCTCAAGGCCGCTTCTCCCCTGCGCCTCAACGGCCACGCGTCGGACCGGCTGCCGCACATCGTGAGCGTGACGTTCCCCGGCTGCGACGGCGAGGCGATGGTCATCGCCCTCGACGCGAAGGGGCTGTGCGTCTCGAGCGGGTCCGCGTGCGCCTCGCAGAGCATGGTCCCGTCGCACGTGCTTCTCGCGATGGGGCGGTCGGCCGAAGAGACGCGTGCGACGGTGCGGTTCTCGCTCGGATGGGATTCGACCGAGGCGGACGTCGACGCCGCGGCGGCGCTCGTGCCGCCCGTCGTGGCGCGGCTTCGCGCAATCGCCCCGGCGGGCCGGCCGTGAAAGCCGCGATCCTGCTCGTCACCGCCCCGGACGCGCGGAGCGCCGCGCGCATCTCCGACGCGCTCGTGGGGGAGCGTCTCGCCGCCTGCGTGACGGTCGTGCCCGGGGCGCGATCGACCTACCGTTGGAAGGGGAAGATCGAGCGGGCGCGGGAGGCGGTGCTCCTGGTCAAGACGCGGGCCGCGCTCGTTCGGCGCGTCGAGCGTCGCGTGCGGGAGCTGCACCCGTACGAGGTGCCCGAAATTCTGGCGCTCCCGGTGACCGCCGGCGAGAAGCGTTATATGAAGTGGATCGAGGAATCGACGAAGCCGTGAATTTCTTCACCAAGATGGCGCTAGGGGCGGTGGCCGTCCTCCTCGCCGCCGTGGCGGCCATCCTCCTCTTCCGGTCGCGCGACGCCGCGCGGGTGGAGGCGCTGATCCGCGACGCGGTCGGGTGGGTGGCACAGGGGGATGCCGAGCGCGTCGCCGGCCTGATCGACCCCGACTTCGACTCGGGCGGGTGGGACGCGAAGGCCGCTCGGGCGGAAATCCGGCGACGCATCCACCCCGGAGCATTCGACAAGCTGGAACTGGTCTCCATCGGGGTGAGCATCAACGGTGACGAGGCGCGGGTGAATCTCGTCCTCAAGTGGCCCCTGCCGGAACCGCGCCTCAACCTCGAGGCCGAGCAGAACGTGGTGGTCCGGCTCCGGAAGCGCGAGGGATCCTGGAAGGTCGCCGGATTCCAGGAATCGGGCGACCGGAGGTGGTGATAACACGCCGTCCCGCGACCCCGGCAGGCGGCGGTTCCTCCCCTTTCCCCGGGCTCGAAGCTTGAAACTTCCGGAACTGGGATCTGGAACCTTGGGACTGGAAGCCAGTCCAACAACCTACAGCCCCACCGCCGTCATCAGGGGCCGGGTGATCGAGTGGCCCACCTCGGTGAAGAAGAGGAAGTGGGCCGCCCAGGCGATGAGGACCACGACCAGGATCCGGATCAGGATCTTCCGCAGGCGGCCCGGCTTTGATCCGAACCGGTCCCCCACGGCCTCGGCGCCCGCCGGAGTCCCGCAGTAGAGACAGCTGCCGTTCGCGGACAGCATCCGGTTGCACTTGAAGCAGAGCGCCATGGTGTCGCCACCCCCAGAGACATTGTGCCCCCGGATGGGGCGGGAGGCAACCCGGTCGGACGAATATGGGTCAGATCGCCCCAGCCCATGCGGCACCCTCCCCGATTCCGGATGAAAAATGGAGTCCCGGGGATGGCACGCCCCTTGCGAGCTTGCTTCCGGAGTCGAAGGTACGGCCGCCCTCGCGGCGGCGGGGAGGACTCATGGAAACGACATCGGATTCGGTCGAGATGCCGGAACTCGAAGTGCGAGGGGACGACGCGGGCTGGCTGGCGAACACCCCGTGGTGGCTCGT
>DATHFI010000166.1:0-5230 GCA_035490275.1 Planctomycetota bacterium | reverse complement strand
ACAGTATCCAGGTACTCCCGCTGTTCGGCGGTGAGCGCGGTCTCCAGGGCGAGATCGGTCAGCCCCTTTCGCTCCCACCCCGGGTCCATGCCGACCGGCCGGACGAAGACCACTTTGGTGGTCGGCCGGATTGCGGCGCGGGCCAGGAGCGTGTCGAGCTCGTACAGGCTGGCGCGCGAGCAGGGACATTGGGGGTGCGCAAACATGACGAGGGTGGGACGGATAGGGTCTATTCCCAAGGCGCTCTCGCGGGGCCAACCGACGGCCGCAATACCGGAAGGTCCCGGCCGGCTCGCGTAGGTCCAGAGGAACCAGACTCCGCCCCCGACGGTCGCCGCCCACGCGGTGACAAGCAGGGCGAGAATGAGGCTCCGGATTTTCACGGGGCTTTCTCCCGATGGGCAACTCCCTGGAAGGTCCGCATCCCAGGAGCCCGCCTCGACGCGCGCGCTTCGCCCCCGGATCGCGACGGTCCGGGACGAGTTGGGCTCGGCTTGAAGGCGTGCCTTCCGAACCCGCGCGATCACGCCGGTTTTCGACCCTTGATGATACCATCAGGGCCGTACATTCGAGTTGGAACTTCCCATGGGCGGATGTGCACCCTGGCGAGGTCCCAAGGGACCGGAGATCGATACAGGCCATTTTTCCGGGCCTGCACGGTCGATACGAATCGGGCGGGGACGCAACGGGCATCGAGGGGTTCAAGTCTCCCCGCTTTGGCGCTCGACTCAAACGCCGGTGCCTCCGAATTTTCGAATGATGGGTCGACAACCTTCCATGGGGACTTTGGCTCACCCTGATTCCCCCCGTATAATCTCGGGACTTTTCCCGGAGCGATCATGAGAACCGTGCTGTCCACCTTTCTCGCCGTCATTGGACTCGTCTCGACCGCCTCCGCCCAGGACGCGCTCGTCACGACCGACTGGGTTCTCGAGAACGCGAAGAACCCGAAGGTCCGGGTCGTCGAGGTGAGCGTCGACCCGGGGCTCTACGAGAAGGGCCATGTGCCGGGCGCCGTCGGCTTCAAGTGGCACAGCGAGCTGTGCGACCCGGTGGCGCGCGACATCGTGGGCCGCGAGAACTTCGAGAAGCTCTGCGCGCGCGCGGGGATCGCGCCAGACACCACGGTCGTCCTGTACGGCGACAACAGCAACTGGTTCGCCTGCTGGGGCTACTGGATCTTCAGCCTCTATGGCCACAAGGACGTCCGGATCATGAACGGCGGCCGGCAGAAGTGGGAGGCGGAGAAGCGGCCGTGGGACACGACCGTTCCGTCGCCCGCGGCCACCGCGTACAAGGCGGAGGCGCCGAACGCGGCCCTGCGCGCGCGCCTGGCAGACGTCCTCGAGGTGGTGAACAAGAAGCAAGCGGCGACGCTCGTCGACGTCCGGTCGCCCGACGAGTTCTCGGGGAAGATCATCGCGCCGCCGGGTTCGGCGGAGCTGGCGATCCGCGCGGGGCACATTCCCGGGGCGAAGAACGTTCCGTGGAAAAAAGCGGTCAACGACGACGGCACCTTCAAGACGCTCGACGAGCTCCGGAAACTTTACGCGGCCGCCGGGGTGGACGGGACCGGAACGGTCATCACGTACTGCCGGATCGGCGAGCGATCGAGCCACAGCTGGTTCGTGCTCAAATGCCTCCTCGGGTATCCGGTCCGCAATTACGACGGATCGTGGACGGAGTGGGGAAACGCGGTCGGAGTCCCGATCGAAAACGACGCCGGGACCATCTGGACCGGAAAATAGGAACCGAGTCCCTCATGGCCAGAGGAAGATTCTGGATTCTTGATTCTCGATTCTCGGGCCGAGAATCCAGAATCGAGAATCGAGAATCGCCCCAGTGAGATTCTGGGCCGCCTTCGCCATCGTCATCGCCGCTGTCTTGGTAGGGCTTCGGCTTCACGCGTTCCCGGGCCGGGGCCGCGAGCTTTCCTTCACCCTCCTCGCGGGATTCGCCGCGGGGTTCGTCTTCCAGCGTTCGCGGTTCTGCTTCGCCTCCGCCTTCCGGGATCTCTTCCAGAAGCGCGAGCGGCGCGTTCTCCTCGGACTCCTCGCGGCTCTCGCCGTCGGAAGCGCGGGATACATGCTCATCTTCGGCGCGTGGGTGCCCGACCCGACGCTCTACCGTCCCGACACGGCCCACATCGCGCCGGTAGGAGCGCATCTCGTGCTCGGCGGGGCGCTCTTCGGTTTCGGGATGGTCCTCGGGGGCGGCTGCATCACCGGACATCTCTACCGGGCCGGAGAGGGATCGACGGTCGCCTGGGTCGGGCTCCTCGGGATTTTCGTGGGGTACGCGATCGCCCTCGCGGCGTGGAATCCGATCTACCTGAATCTCGTGGGCTCGGGCCGCGGCCTCTGGCTCCCGGAGCGGCTCGGTTACGCAGGGGCCTTCGCGCTCCAGATGGCGGCGCTCGCGGCGGGAGCCGTGATCCTCCTGAAGCGGACGCCCGCCCCGGCGCCGCCGCCCGCCGAGCCGGCGACGGCGTGGACCGTCGCGCGAAAGATCTTTGTCGATGGCTGGCCGACGTGGGCCGGAGGGATCTCGCTCGGATTGATCGCCACGTTCGCGTACTTGCGGACGTCGCCGCTCGGGGTGACCGAGGAGCTCGGCCGGCTGGCGCGACTCGCAGGAAACGCGGCGGGGATCGTGCCGGAGCGGCTGCACGGGCTCGACGGACTCAAGGGGTGCGCGGCGGTGGCGAATCCGGCGACGGTTTCGACGAACGCGGTCTTTGTGCTCGCCCTCGTCGGGGGCGCGCTTTTCGCGGCGCTCATCGCGGGCGAGTTCCGGCCGCGCGCAGGTACGCCGGGCGGATATTTTCGCGCGCTCGGCGGCGGGCTCCTCGTGGGGTTCGGCGCGATGATCTCGCTCGGCTGCACGGTGGGGACGCTCATGTCCGGCGTCATGGCCTTTTCGCTGTCGGGCTGGGTCTTCTTCGCCGCGCTGGCGGTGGGGGCGTGGGCGGGAACGCGCGCGCTCGGAAGGCCGACGCCGTGACGGAGGAGCCGAGGCCGGGCCTGTCGCGGCGCCATGTGCTCGCCGCTCTTTTCGCGTGCGCGGCGCTGGCGGCGACGGTCGGTGGACGACTCTCGGCCTGCGCAGGGTGCGAGTACGAGGTCGCCGGCGTGCCGCTTTTCCTCGCGGGCTCTCTTTTCTATCTCGCGCTCGGGCTGCTCGCGCTCTTCGGAGTGAATCTGGTCCGGGTCGGCTGGATTTCCCTGGCGGGACTCGCCATCCAGGCCGGATTGACGCGCTATCTCCTGACGCTCGGCGCCGCGTGCTGGACCTGCCTCGCCGCGGCCGCATTGCTTCTCGCGCTGTCGCTCGTCTGCCTGCTTCCGGACCGCCGTTGGCGGTTCGCGCCACTCGTCGTCGCGGCGGCGGGGTTCCTGGCGCTCCCGCTCTGGTCCGGGATCCTGGTGGAGACGGAAAGTGTGGGGACCCTCCCGGAATTTGCGCGCAAGTCGGACCTGCATCCTCCGGCCGAAGGGGCGGTTCTCCTCGTGGTCTACGAAAAGCCGGGGTGTCCGTACTGCGCGCTCTTCGCGTCGAGTTACGAGCCCAAGTTTGCCGCGGAATTTGGGAATCGCGTCGCCCTGAGGCGGATCGATGCGAGCGGCCGAAAGGGACTGGGTCGGGTGCCAAGCTTCCTGATCCGCGGCCGGGACGGATCGCTGCTCGTCGTTCGGGGACTGCCGCCGTACCGCGACTTGGCGTCGTTGGTGGGGCGCTAGCTACTTGCCGTACTTGTCCTTGAGCTCCTCGTAGTCCGCGCGGGCGCGGGTGCGTTCGTTCACGCCCTCGTTGATGGTCATCTCTTTCGTCGGGGCGTAGCCCCCGAGCTCCGGGTTGGCGAAGCAGTTCGCCTCCGCGGTGAGCGCGACGGAGCACCGGAGCACGTGGTGGTCCTTGGGGATATTCTCCAGTACCCACCACCAGTGATAGTGCGCCCAGTTCTTGCGGTCCAGGTTGAAGTTCGCGACACCGGCGTAGAAGCGCAGCTCGCCCATGCGGTTGGACGAGGGGTATCGGCGGATCGCGCCGGCGAGGAGTTCCAGCGCCTTCGCGTGCTGCTTATCGGCGAGAAGCCGATGCGCGCGTTCCATCGCGCAGTCGTCGGCGATCGCGAAGCGGTCGCCCTCGTTGAGGGCTTCGGCGGACGTGAGGCGCTTCTCGGCCTCGGTCCACGCGCGATCATGACGGGCCAGCGTGGCCAGGCGAAGATTCGCGCGGGCGGCCCACTCGCTTTCCGGCGACGCGGCGATCGCTTTTCCGTAGAGCGCCCGAGCCGCGTCCGAGGCGGCCGCTTTCTCGCGCGCCTCTCCGGCCCGGTACTGCGCCCCGGCGTCGCCGGGGGCGGCCTCCGCGGTAGCGATCAATTTCCGTTCGTCGGCGGAAGGACGATCGTACGCGGGATTTTCGCGGAGCGCGTCGCGGAGGGCGTCGTGGAACTTGTCCTTGTCGAACTGGATTTCCCGGGGGAGGAGCTTCAGCGCCGCGCGGCCGCCGGGGGAGTAGACGACCGCGGGAGGAAGGCCGGACTTGAAGTCGGCGTCGTCCTTGAGCGTTTCGTTGTAGATCGCCGCGGCGTCGGTGTCGTACCCGGTGCGTCCCTCGCGAAAGCAGAAATAGAAGGCGACGAAGCGGGCGTTGATGAGGTCAATGATCCGTTTTTCGGCGAAGGAACTCCCTCGCAGGAGATCGCCGGCGGGTCAGCAGGTGCCGCGTTTGATATCGGTGGCGGCGTCCTCGTCGAGAATGACGCTGACGCCCTTGATGAGGAGCATCCGGTTCTGGTCGGTCGCCTTCTTCAGGGCCTCCTTGAACTGGCCGGCGTAGAAAAACTCGATGCGGCTCCGGTCGCCGGGACTGTCGGGATCCTGGAAGGCGACCGCGAGGAGGGCGACGCCGAGGAGGAGGCTCCGCATGGGGTCCAAGGTAGGCGAGGGGGCGAGGGTTGTAAAGTGCGGAAGGGCCGAATCAGGGTCTCGTTTGGGCGTTCCGATTCTTTTGACTTTTCACGCCGGGTTAGCGCGTATATATCCTGCTTCGCGGGAGGGCGTGGACGTTCCACGGCCCGCGAGGACGGACCCGTCATTCCAGGAGATTGACCATGGCAGGGATGAAGCACGGAGCCTGGTGCCACATCGAGATCCCGACCGGGAACCCCGAGAGCTCCAAGAAGTTCTACTCGGGCCTCTTCGGATGGTCGTTCACCCACGTG
>DATHFI010000165.1:0-2558 GCA_035490275.1 Planctomycetota bacterium | reverse complement strand
ACGTGTGGGCCTCGACGAACCCGGGCATGACGACCTGCTTCGTCGCGTCGAGGACCTTGGCGTCCCAGCGGACCTCGATCCCCTTGCCGACGGCCTCGATCTTCCCTGCCCGGATGACGATGACGCCGTCCGTGATGTCTTCGCCGGAAACGGTGATGATCCGCCCGGCCTTGACGACGAGCGACTCGTCTCCCGTTCCGGTCGCCGGGCCGGCGAACGCGATCGCGATTCCCAGGATGAGCGCCGTCTTCCTCATGGATCGATTCCCCCTACTGCGTCTTCCTTTCGAACGCCGTCCGGCCATTCACCACCACGCGTTCCACGCGGGAGGTCACGTCGAGCGGGTCGCCGCTCAACACCACGAAATCGGCGTCCTTCCCCTTCTCGAGTGACCCGACGCGATCGGCCACCCCGAGGATCTCCGCGGGCGTTTTCGTGATCGCGGCCAGGGCCTGATCGCGCGTCGCGCCGCACCGTACGGCGAACGCGGCCATGGCGAGGAGCGACTCCCCTTCCCCAGGACCGCCGGCCAGGAGGGCCGTCGGGACCCCGGCCGCCGCCAGGGCGGTGAACGTTCCATACCGAAGCTCGCTGCCGTCCGCCGCCCAGACCCGGCCCGGCTGGAAAGACGGGCGCAGCGCCACGGCGACCTTCCGCTGGGCGAGCAGCTCGACGTGGCGATACGACTCCTCCGCCTCCTCGAAGACCAGCGTGAGCTTGAACTCGTCCGCGAGGCGGAGGGCCGATTCGATGTCCACGGCCCGGCTGGCGGCGATCCGGACGGGAAGTTTGCGGGCGAGAGCGCGGGCCAGGACCTCCCGGGCCGGATCGGGACGGGCCGGGCGCTCAGCCGCGTACTTCGCGGCGTCGATGAAGGCCTTGCGGAACTCCCACGTGACGCCCATCCGGGTCGTGGGCCGTCGGGCGTAGAAATTGACGGGGGGCATGCCGCGCGGCGGGTAGTTTCCGATCGTCGGCCCCGATCCGACGGTGCCCTTGAGCGCGGCTTCTTCCTGGACGACCATCTGGCGCAGCGAATCCCCGTGCGTTTTCAGGATCGCTCCGAGACCGCCGATGACGTTGCGATTGCCGGGACCGATGAAGGCGGTGGTGACGCCCGTCTGCACGGCGCGTTGCAGGTCGCGCGACTTGGGATTCAGGCCGTCGAGGACCCGGAACTCCGGCGAGATTTCCCGCGCTTCCTCGTTGTCCATCCCGTCCAGCCAGAGCACGAGGTTGGCGTCGACCAGTCCCGGCATGACCGTGGCGCTCCCCAGGTCGACGACCGTCGCTCCCTCGGGGATCTTGAATCCCGACCCGATGGCGATGATTTTCCCGTTCTCGACGAGGATCACCGCGCCCTCGATCGGCGCGCCCGAGCACGTCAACGCGCGCGCCGCCTTGAAGGCGGTGACGTCACCGCTCGCCAGGCGCTCGCCCGAGATCAGGAGCACTACCGCCAACGCCATGCGCACGGGTGAATCTCCTCCCTACTTCTTGGGCTTTCGATACACGATCCTGCCTTCGACGATGACGAGCTCGATGTCGCTCGCGAGCGACAGCGGATCGCCGGAGCAGACCACGACGTCCGCCTGCTTGCCGCGTTCCAGCGATCCGAAGGCGTCCTGGATTCCGAGGAGCGTGGCCGGAGTGATCGTGAGGGCCCGTATCGCGTCGGTGCGCGCCATCCCGAAGCGGACGGCGAGCGAGGCCATGACCCGGAGATGCTCCTCCCCCGTCGCGGGCGAGTCGCTGACGAAGGCGACCGGGATCCCGGCGGCGGCGAGCTTCGCGGGCGTGACCCACTTCTCGGCCGTGTCGGAAACCGTCAGCGGCCCGAAGGCGACGCCGAGGCCGGCCGCTTTGATGGTGTCGATGGACTGGAGCGCCTCGTCCGCGTGCACGAGGACGGCGCGCACCCCGGCCTTTTCGCGAAGCTCGGCGAGGCGGACGATGTCGTCGGCGAGGATCACGTGGACCAGGGCGGGCTCCTTCCGCTCCACGAGGATCCTGCGCACTTCGCCGTTTGGGTCCCGGAGAAGATCGCGCAACATTTCGACGGCGCCGGCCCGGGAGGTCGGCTCGGCATCGCGCCTCAGCGGCTCCCGGCCGAGGGCCAGCTTGAGCCCGTACGCATCCTTCCAGACCATCCGGTCGAGTCGCTCGCCGTTGATCCGCAGGAGCGCGATCCGGCCCCCGACGAGGTTGGCGTCGCCGGGAGCGAGGGCCACCAGCGTCACGCCCGATCGCGCCGCCGCGCGGGAGTCGGAATGCGCCGACGCGAACGCCTCCAGCGCCTTGACGTGCGGGGTGACTGATTCCGTCGTCTCCTCCACCTCGAAGGCGCTCGCGAGGTGGGAGTGCATGTCGATGAACCCGGGGATCACCACCGATCCCTTGGGAAGTTCGACGACTTCCGCTCCCGCCGGGGCCTCGAGGGTCTCGGCCAGGGAATGGATCCTGCCCGCGGCGAGGAGGATCGATCCCGCGGCGATTTCGTCGCCGACGACCGGCACGATCCGGCCCCCGCGAAGAAGGATGATGTCGCCCTTCGGCGC
>DATHFI010000164.1:0-3523 GCA_035490275.1 Planctomycetota bacterium | reverse complement strand
AGCCCCCCTATATACTCAGAGATATCCCTTTCGAACGCGTGTTCGGCGGCCCCTCCATCGCGACTTGCCAGGTAGAGCCGAGCTAGGTATCGAATCAGACTATGGCTCCCTCGCTCACTCTCCTCCAGAATACTGCTCATTGCAAAAGGAGTTGCAATCCAACTTCGCTTGGCATCTCCCTCGTAAACATGCTCACCGTTGATTAGAGAGGTCAACGCAGGCGATTTGGCAAGTAGTGCATCATCGAAGCCGAATGTCTTGAGGAGAGTGGTATCATACGAAGGATGCGCGTCTTCAATTACTTTGTAGCTCGGAGAGGTACAGGAGCCAATGGAAGGGCCTAGCACACACAACAGCAACCAAGGCCACCGCCGTGTCAGCCTACTTGTTCGGAACGGCATTCGTGATCTTTCCATCCTTGCCCAACTCGAAGGAGACGGTAAGGATGTGTTCTTCGGTCTTCTTAAGGCACGACTTTCCCTCTAGTGTTACGACGAGCTTATATTGCGACTCAAACTTTCGTATCTGTTTAGCGCCTTTGCGTGCTGATCCGCTTGGAAATTCCGCTTCCTGACCCTCAGATTGACGGCGCTCCTCATGCCGACGTTGGCGACGCTGCGGGGCCGGCCAGGGTCATGGACCCGCTAAACAGATACACCGATAGTACGTCTCGACCGATTTCTGGCGATCGATCTTCTGGCCGCAGAGAGGGCAGAGCCGCCGGACGGCGCGCCGGAGGGTGGACGTGGCCTCCACGGCCGATTCCGGCCCTCGGATCGCCACCCGGGGATTCCAACAACGTCTGGGAGTCATCGGTGCAGGATTCTACAAGTTCGGCCCGTCCTGACAACAGATCCGGAAGTTCGTAATCCGACCCACCCGGGGAGCCATTCGACTCCGCTCATGGCGAGCTTCTGTTACGGATAACGAACTCGACCCACCCTGAGAAAAGCCGAGGAGATACTCTGCCCTGAGGGGCACGTACAAGGACGCCATACCCAAACGGATAGAACGGGATCAGGACGGTGGTGGCGCACAAGCGCGGTTGCATTATTTGGCCGGCGGGGGGCTTGCTTGGCGGCAAGGACCCTGCCGGCCGAGTTACCTGCGACAGCTTGGAACGAAGCGCGCCTAGGGCGCCGCTACGTCGATCCGCCTCGGCGCGCCGGCCGGAAGAATCTGGACTGCGACCAGCACCAGGTCGACGCTTCCTTCATTCACGACGATGTGGGCGTGGTCGCCCCCTTCGTCGACGAAGGCGGTGCCGGCCGAGTACACGATCGGCGTGAAGGGATCATCGGAGCGATACTGGGTCGCCTGCCCGGACACGACGGAGACGATGGACGGACCGGGGTGCGAGTGCCAGCCGGTGTGCCCGCCCGGGACGATCCGGTTCTGCACGACCCAGAGGTCGGAGACCCCCTTGGTCTTGATCTTCACGTCGTTGGTGTCGCTTTCGCTGTTGAGGTGAATCTCGCCCAACTGGGTCGGCCCCGCGATGATGGTCGTGGTGATTCCGCTGCCGGCCGTCGCCCAGGCGATCCCGACGGCGATTCCACCGAAAGCAAAGGCGACGAAGGCCCCAGCCGCCATCAGCTTCACTGATCTGCTCATGGTCAATCCTCCTCTTGGTCTCTGCGCGGCGGGAAATCCCGCCGCGGGTTGTGGCCGTCCGAACGTCGGACGGCCCCTATTGGCGGAGCCAGGCGAACGATGGGCCGGTGTCTGCCGTGCCGACGATGTTGCCGCCGGCGTCCAACGCCATGTTCCCGGCGGCCGTGGTGCGGATCGTGCGCTGCATCGGCTTATCCCATTCGTCAAGGGGATCTCGGTCAAAGAGGAAGGTCACGCTCAGCGTGAACGAGTAGCTCCCGTCGGCGCCGACCCGGCCGCTGATGGATCCCTTCGTATAAAAGGGACTGGACACGAGCGAACCCGTGACATGCCCTCCGTTCGAGATCGTGACGGCCCACGAATGCTCGGAATTCGTCCCCGAATTCCAGTCATACGTCCCCGCGAACGGGCTGTTCCCTCCGCGCGCCTCGGCCAAAGACATCGGCGCGAGCGCGACGACGGTGGCCACCGCAGCCAGCGCCATCGCGGCCGTCAAACACCTGCGAACCATCGTGGAGGTCATGTTCTTTCTCCTTGTTCCCGGGGATGGCCCCTACTGGCGGATCCAGACGAACGATTGATTCCCGCCGGCGTCTGGCGTGCTGACGATGTTGCCGTCGGCATCCCACGCCAAGTTCCCGTGGAACGGGAAGTGCAGCTTGACAATCTTCGCTCCTCCCCCTCCCGGACCGGGACGGGGAAAGCTGTCGTGGGTGGTGACGCTCATCCAGAAGAAGTAGCTCCCGTCGGCGCTGACCTTGCCCTTGATCGATCCCGTCAGGTAAGAGCCGCTCACGAGCGAACCCGTGATCTGCCCGTTGTCCGAGATCGTGACGGCCCACGAACTCCCGTCCGCCGAATTCCAGTCATACGTCCCCTCGAACGAACTCACGACCGGCGCCGCTTCGGCCGAAGAGACCGGCGCGAGCGCGACGACGGCCGCCAACGCGGCGATCGCCACCGCGGCCGTCAAACACCTGCGAAGCATCGTGGATGTCATGTTCCTTCTCCTTGTTCCTGGGGATGGCCGCGACCATCGCGGTCGGTCCCGTGCGAAATCCATCGCACATGACTTCCTTGTGGGTTTCGCGCGCCCCGGGCCGGAGAATCGGCGATGACGAGAGAATCATGCGCGGTTTGAGTTTGCCATGACTTGAACGCCCGCAACGTGGATAAACTGTGCGGGTGACCATCGACGCCCCGTCGGGGCGATTCAAGACCACTCGTTGGACCCTCGTGCTTCGGGCGAAGGATCTCCGCGATCCCCTACGCGGCAAGGCCCTCAACGATCTGTGCCAGGCGTACTGGGGTCCCCTGTACGTGTACCTGCGCCACAAGGGCCGATCCACCGAGGATTCCAAGGACATCGCCCAGGGCTTCTTCGCGTACCTCCTGGAAAAGGGGGTCGTCGAAAAGGCGGCTCGCGACCGCGGCCGGTTCCGGAGCTTCCTGATCGGGGTGCTCGAGAACTACCTCGCCAACGAACACCGAAAGGCCTTTGCGCTCAAGCGGGGCGGAGGAGCGCTTCCGTTCTCCCTGGACTTCGACTGGGAGGAGCGGCTGGATTCAATCGAGCCCTCCGACGCGTCGTCCCCCTTGGACGCCTACAATCGCGAGTGGGCGCTGGCCGTGCTGCGGCGGGCGTTCGAGGCCTTCCGCGGGGAATCCCTCAAGACGCAGCCGGGCGAGCACGTTGAAGCGCTCCTCCTGCACCTGCAGGGGCCCGCGGACGACCGGACGTACGCCGGCCTGGCGGCCCGGCTCGGACACACGCCCGGCGAAGTGAAGCACCTGCTGACCCGCTCGCGCCGCCGGTTGCGGGAACTGATCCTGGAGCAGCTGAGGGATACCGTCGAAAACGAGTCCGACGTGGAGGCGGAACTGCGGGATCTTTTCGGTTTCCTTCACT
>DATHFI010000163.1:0-10049 GCA_035490275.1 Planctomycetota bacterium | reverse complement strand
ACCGTGTAACCCCCCCGTCCGGGTTGTCGTACCAGAACCTAGGGGAGGCGTATTCCAGGCCATGCAGATTTTATGCGGTCTCAGCACGAGCGGATGACCGGGGGCTTGTACCGAGCCCGGAGATGACAGGCGGCGGCGTTTCACAGGAGCTGCGGACCTCATGGGAAAAACCAGGAATCCGACTCCGGGGGACGCGGCGGGCCGCCGGGATCCGCCGCGGAAAATCGACACCGGTGAGACGTCCATCTCCGCGCTGAGCGTGCGCAATCTCATGGACCGCTCCGTTTCGCCCGGGCCCGAATCCCCCCACGCCAAGAAGGCGGACCCTCCGAATCCTGCCGATACGACCATGCTCCTCGAGCCCCAAACCTTCGAATCGAAAGCCCCCCCCTCCCCCGATATCAAGGCAAGATGGCCGGCCGACGCCGTGGCGGCGGAAGCCGACCTCAAGAACCATTTCGGACATTTCATTCTCATTGCCCAGGTCGGGAGCGGCGGATCAGGCACGGTCTTCCGCGCCTGGGATCGACGGGCCGGCCGCACCGCCGCCCTGAAGATCCTCCACACCATGGAGCCGCACGCCCTGGAGCGATTCACCCGGGAGGCGCGCATCGCGCGCAAGCTCCAGCACGCCTCGATCACGACGGTCTACGAAGTCGGCGAGTGCGGAGGACGGCCGTTCATCGCCATGGAGTTCATCGACGGCCTGCCCATCGACGCCGGCCAGCGATCCATCCCGAAGCAGCTGGAGCTGATCCGGGATGCGTGCCGCGGCCTCGACTACGCGCACGGGCAGGGGATCATTCACCGCGACATCAAGCCGGCGAACCTGCTCGTCGATAAGGAGAACCGTGTCTTTCTCACGGACTTCGGCATCGCAAAGCAAGTCGACCAGGACCATACCACCGGCCTCTCGATCACCGGCGCAATCCTCGGCACGCCCAAGTACCTGCCGCCGGAGCAGGCGCGGGGCGAGGCCAAGCGGGCCGACTCGCGAAGCGACGTGTACAGCATGGGGGCGACCCTCTACACGCTGCTGGCCGGGCGCGCGCCCTTCATCTCCTCGAATGTCTGGGAGACGATCGAGTCGGTGTTGAAGCGGGATCCGCCTCCGCTGAGAAGCTTCAACTCCCGCGTTTCGCCGGAACTCGAGCGCGTAGTGGCGCGAGCGATGTCGAAGAACCCGGCGGACCGATACGGCTCGGCCGCGGCCCTGGGCGATGAGCTCGACCGCCTGCTGGTCGAGCGCCGGTTCTCGGGGCGATACGGCTTGCCGCTTTATCTCGCCCGCCGGTGGGGCCCGGTCGCGGCTGCAGGGATCGTGATCAGCGTCCTGATATCCTGGTCCGCCCCGTCCTTCTACCCGAATCCCGCCCCCGCCACCGAGTCGAGCGACGTCCTCTACCAGCAGGCCGCCTCGGCGCTCCTCAGCATCGAGCGGGAACACGACCGACTCTCCGCGACGGACCGGAGCCGGCGCATCAGGAATTTCGTCACGCCGGTCATCGAAGGCCTGAACAGCGCGACGAGCCATCTGCATGCGCGGGTCCTGAAGGCCCGCGCGCAATTCGTCAACGGAGACCTGGTAGAGGCCCGCGAAACACTCAAGACCCTGATCGGCTCCGAGGCCGCCGACTATCGCGTCCGGTATCTGCGCGCCCTCCTCAACCTCGAGGAGGCCCTGGCCCGTCCGCCCCCGCTTCCGGCGCCGGAAGCCCCGGCTCCCGAATGGGACGGCCTGCCCCCGGAGATTCCGACCGAATTGGAGGACGCGCTCCGCCAAGTTGAGCAGGCCGGGGTGGAGCCCATCCTCTCGGAGGAGCAGGGCCGGGACCTCGCCGCCTCACGCGCCCTCCGCCTCCTGGTCCAGGGGCAGTGGGCACGCGCCGCCGAGTCCCTGGAAGAACTGGTCAAGTCCCAGCGGTTGCCGGTGTACGTGAAGGCCTGGCGACGCGCGGCGTACCTGGACCACCGATTCCCCGAAATTCTCGACGAAGGCTGCACCAGTTCCCGCGAATGGTTCGGCGCCAAGCTCAGCGCGGCGTTCGAAGCCGACCGGCCGGAAGAGGACCTTGAAAGCCTCCGTTCCGCGTGCGCGGGCGATCCCAAAACCGAGATGACCGTGCTGGCCTGGGCGGCCCGGCGGCTCGCGGAACGGGGAATCGACCCGGACCGGATCATTGCGGAGGGGCTCGCCCTCGTCCCCGCCCCGGATTCCGCCACGCGGGAGAATCGAGGAGTCCTGCTCGTGGCGCGCCTCCGTTGGCGGGCGCTTTCAGGACGGGACCCGGAATCCGAGTACGAGCAGGCGCAAACACTGCTGAACCCGCCGCTCGCCACCTGGATGGGACGCCTCGCGGCGATCGAAGGCCTCGTGGGGCTTGGGACGCGACGGAAGCTGCGGGGCGGCGACTCCAAGTCCCCGCTTGAAGAGGCGCTCCAAAGGGCGACCGACCTTTCCTCCGGCCACGGCTCGTGGCCCGCGCCACGAGTTCTTCGCGGAATGACGCTCTTGAAATTGGGCCGGCCCGATGCCGCCCTGTCGGAACTCAAGGATCTGAAGGAGGCGACCGCCGCCGACATTCGCGCCAACCTTGTCCTTTCGGCCGCTTCCCTTCGCCTGGCCGACAACGCCCGGCGCTCGCGATCCCCCTATGACGCGAGCCTCGAGAAGGCGACCGAATATGCGGATCGGGTCCTGGCGCGGATCGGACATCATCCCGAGGCCCTGGCCTTGAAGGCGGCCGCCCTGGTGTTCTCGGCCGAGTCGGCGAAGCAGCCGGCGCTGCCGCTGCGGGAGGCCCTCGGACTACTCAAGCAGTCGTCGGAACTGGCCCCGAATTACGTCGAGGCGCGATTCCACCGGGCGTGCGCGCTCTTCCTCCTGGCCGAGACGGCGGCCCCCTCCGATCCGTCCACCGCGACGCACAAATCGGCGGCTCTTGCTGATCTCGACGCGGCGCTTCAATCCGTTCCGGAGCTCGCCGCGGCTCGCGCGCTCCGGGGAATCATCCGGTGCTCCCTGGGCCGGCACGCCGAGGCCCTTGAGGACCTGAGGCCGGCCCTGGCCCAGGCGGATTCCGTCGACAAGCAGGAACTGGAGGCATGGATCCGGGTAGCGGAGGCCTTTAAGGAACGTTGATATGAGACTCCTTCGCTGGGCGGTTCTTCTCGCGGTCGTCCCTCTCGTCGGTTGCGACGTCGCCGCCGCGGCATTCCTCCTCGGCAAGGGGAACGGCTCCGGCGGCTCCGGGGGCGCCGCACCAGCCTCTCCGTCGCTTTCGCTTGCCGTATTCAAGGTCTGGGTCGCCTCGATCCCGAGCCCCGGCGACGCCGGCAATGAACGGTCGAACCTGGTCAACGCGAAGGGAAATCCCTCCGGTCCGACCTGGACCGAGGTGGGCAACGCCGCGCTCACCACGGTCTTTGGTCCGCTGGCGACCCCCTCTTCGTTCAACGCGATCCTGGTGCAGGCTTCCTCGGACCAGAACTATCTCCTGGATTCCATCGAGATCCTGGACGGGCAGGACCAGGTCGTGGAGTTCGCGTCGGGCCAGCCCTGGTCGGACCAGGTGGACTTTCCGGAGCGGATGCTCGGCGGGCCCGACGGGGCGTCGGCGGTCACCAACGCGGTCGGCGACGTCCGCGCTTTCATCTTCACCCTGTACTCGGGGCCCATCCAGAAGTTCCGGATCAACGGCCAGGGCCAGGGCCAGCCTCCGGCTCCCGGGGATGTCGCCGGAAGCGGCTCCCTGCCCCCCTCGGGCTCCACCCCGCAGGTCCCCGGCGGGATTGCCGCCGATCCGGTGGGCGGACTCGTCGATGTGGTGGTCGGCCTGGGGAGCCAGGTCTTCCTGGCGCGGTTCGATTCGGACGGAACCAACGTCGACCAGACCCTGGTCGCCTCGGGAGTTCCGGCTTCCGGAAGCGATTCGGTGGCGATCGACTCGAACGGCGTCCGGTTCGTCGCGGCCACGGTGGGGAGCGGCCAGGTGCTGGTGCGCCGATTCGAGACGGATCTGAGTCCGGGCTGGTCGGTGACGTTTGATTCGGGATTCGGCGGCGACCGGGTGGAATCGAACGGCATCGCCGTCGACTCCTCGGGCAACGTCGTGGTGGGCGGGGGAAGGAACAGCCTCCTCACGGGCGTCAGCCACTGGATGGCGCGCTTGTCCAACGGCGGCAACGTGCTCTGGAACCAGAGCGCCGACAGCGACGCCTCGGGCCCCACCTACTGGCGCGGGGTGGCGACGAATGCAAGCGGACTGATCTTCGCCTCGGGCGACCTGGGCACCTCCCTCGTGGGAGGCGCCAAAGAGGTCCGCACGGCGCGCTATTCTCCCTCGGGAGGCTCGCCCCAGTCGTCGAACGAGTACCCAGGTTCGGATGCCCCCTCGGACCTGGGCCAGGCCGTGGCCGTCGATCCGTGGGGAAGCATCGTGGTGGTCGGATATCTCGCGACCGCCACTCAGGGGAAGAACGGCGTGCTCCTCCGCTACTCGGGGGACGGGGCGTTCTCCTCGGTTCTCACCCACAACGGGCCCGCCAACGGGGACGACGAGATCCTGGACGTGGCCATCGATGAAGAGGGTTCCATGTACGCCGTGGGATACGAAACCGTGGCGGGCCAGGGCGAGAACATGTGGATCCGGAAGTACGCCTACAACGGAGCCACGGTCTGGACGCGCACCCACCACGGGGGCTTCGGGGACGACCGCGCCGTCAGCGTGGCGATCCTGGGTTCGAAGGTCGCGGTGGCCGGCTACGAAACCAATTCCGGAGGACAGCGCAAGCTGGTGATGCGCCTGTATGCGAGGTAACAAGATCGCGAGCTCGGGACTCCTTCTGCTCCTGACGGGTTGCAGCCTGATCATCCAGGGGACCCGCCAGAAGGTCGAGGTCTCTTCCGAGCCCGACGGCGCCTCGTTCAAGGTCGCGGGCCAGGAGCATCGCACCCGGACGACGGTCGACCTGCCGAAGAAAGAGGTGACGCTCACCTTCTCGATGGCGGGGTACGAGGACGCCGCGGTCACGCTCAAGCTCCGGCCCAGCGGCTATTTCTACATGAGCCTGCTCTGCGGCGTCGTGACGGCGGGCGTCGACTGGATTTCGGGGGCCTGGATGGAATTCGACACGGACAAGGTGCACGTGAAGCTGCGGCCCAAGTCCGGCGCCCCGGTCGAGAAGGAAATCGCGATCACGTCGACTCCCGAGGGGGCCTCGGTCGAAATCGACGGCGTGTCGTACGGCCGGACCAATGCCAGGTTCCGGCTGACATGGCGGCCGGTCGATGGCGACAAGCAGGTCGCGCTCCGCCTCGAGGGGTATGAGGAAATGCGCCTGCCGCTCCGGCGGGATTCGCCGACGGTCGACGTGAAGCTCGTGCCGAAGGCGAAATCGGGCGTGGCGAAGTTCGATTCCGTTCCCGCCGGCGCGGAAATCTGGGTCGACGGGGTCCTCGCGGGCCAGACCCCGAAGACGGAGAAGTACGACTGGCTTCCCGACACTCCGGCGAAGAACGTGGAATTCCGCCTCGCCGGCTACCTCACGGAGTCGCGGAAGCTGACGCGCGACGCCTCCACGCTGATGGTCCAGCTCAAGGAGGGCGTCGAGACGGTCGCCGTGAAGGTGGAGTGCGTGCCGGCGGGCGCCGCGGTCGAGGTCGACGGCGCGCGCGCCATGGCGACACCGGCGGAAATCCGGCTGGACTGGTCGGTGAAGACGCGGAAATTCCACACGCTGAAATTCATCCGCGCGGGCTATCAGAGCGAAGTGGTCCGGGTGGAGGAGGCCCAGAAGCAGGTCCCCGTGACCGTCCGCCTCCGCCCGCTCCTGCCGCGGATGCCTTGATTCGACCGTCGTCCGTTGGTCGTCACCCATTTTCCGTTCCTGTCGCTCCGGCTATCGGCGCGGCCGGCCAAGGGCAGCATCAGTACCGCGGGAAGGGTCCACCTTCTCCCAGGTTGTTGTCTCTGCCGGTCAGTTCCTGTCTGAGCTTCGACAAAACCGGCTTTCACGTCGGAGAATTGTGAAAGCCGGGAAAGGGATTTGAACCCTCAACCCCCGCTTTACGAAAGCGGTGCTCTACCGTTGAGCTATCCCGGCCGGTACATCGAAGGGCGCGTGGGGCCGCGATTATAACAGCGCGAACGGGAGGGTCAATCCGCGGCGGAGTCCGGCGGGTCGTGCGCATCCCCCGACGGGGAACGCGGTGGCCGGATGGATCGACACCCCCGACAAGCACGGAAAGAGCCGGCGCCTCTGCTCTTATGAACGACACGCCTCCCGGTCGCGTGACCGAGCTTTTCAGAATCGGGCGATTATTCGGAATCCCGGCTCCCGGACCGCCGCAGGCGCAGCTCGATTCCCGAGACGACCTCCCCCGCCTCCACATCCACCGACACCGACGCCGGCGCGCACCCCTCGGCTTCGGCGCGCACCTCATAGACCCCGGGCGTGAGCCGGCTCACGCTGAACAGCCCCCCCGGCAGGCGCAGAACCGAACATCCCTTCGCGCGGACGCGCTCACCCTTCTCGAACCGCCAGAGCGTCACCCGGAATCGCTTCGGCATCGGACGCGCCGCCACGTGGCCCGTCAATCCGCCCGAACGCGGAAGGACGAGCTCGAGATCGAGCGTCCCCGGCGCGACCCCGCGGCGCACCCCGAACGCGTGGCCCGACTTCCGCGCCACCACGCGCACCGGCTCCGCCGCGTTGATCCCGAGCGCGAACCTCCCTTGCGAGTTCGTCCGCGCGACGACGCGGTCGTGCCGCCCCACGGCGCCGACGAGCGCCTCCCGCACCGGCGCCCCGCGCTCGTCCACCAGCCGTCCGCCTATGACCGTCAGGTCCCAGCCGCGCATCACAGGTATTGTCGTCTCCGGGGGGCCGAATCTGAACCGGAGTTTCTTGCGGGAACCGCCGGCGAGGGTTAGAACCAAGGCGCCCATGATCGACCGCCGCGCCTTCCTTGGAGCCGCCGCCGGGGCGGCGCTCAGCCTCCGCGCGATCCCCGACGTCCTCGCCGCGATCGCCGCCCACCGTGGATCGCCCCAGGAGACCGAGGGCAACGAGAATTACTGGTTCCAGGTCCAGCGCGCCTTCACCGTCGACCGCTCGATCGTCAACCTCAACAGCGGCGGCGTCAGCCCCTCCCCCGCCACCGCCCACGAGGCCCTCAAGCGCCACCTCGATCTCTCCAACTCCGGCCCCGCCCACTTCATGTGGCGCGTGCTGGAGCCGCAGCGCGAGTCGGTCCGCGCCGGCCTCGCGCGCGTCTTCGGCGCCGATCCCGAGGAGATCGCGATCACGCGCAACGCCTCCGAGAGCCTGCAGATCTGCCAGTTCGGGATCGATCTCAAGCCCGGCGACGAAATCCTCTGCACCACGCAGGACTATCCGCGCATGGTGAACGCCTTCAAGCAGAGGGAGCGCCGCGAAGGGATCGTCCTGAAGCAATTCGCCATCCCCGTGCCCTGCGAGGATCCCGCGGAAATCGTCGCGCGGTACGAGAAGAACATCACCCCGAAAACGAAACTCATCCTCGTCTGCCACGTGATCAACCTCACGGGACAGATCCTGCCCGCGCGGGAGGTCGCGGCGCTCGGCCGCGCGAAGGGGATTCCGGTCGTCGTCGACGGCGCGCACGCCTTCGCCCACTTTCCGTTCGCCCACAAGGACCTCGAGTGCGACTACTACGCGACGAGCCTCCACAAGTGGCTCTTCGCGCCCGTCGGGTCGGGGATGCTCTACGTCCGGCGCGAGAAGATCCCGGGCCTCTGGCCCCTCATGGCCGCGGACGAGAAGCAGGCCGCGGACATCCGGAAATTCGAGGAGATCGGCACCCATCCCGCGGCCAACGCGCTCGCGGTCGCCGAGGCGATCGCCTTCCACGAGGGGATCGGGCCGGCGCGCAAGGCGGCGCGCCTGCGGCATCTCCGGGACCGGTGGACGTCGCGCCTGACGAAGCTCGACCGCGTGAAGCTCCTCACGAGTCTCAAGCCCGGTTTCTCCTGCGGGATCGCGACCTTCGCCGTGGACGGGATCGAGCCCGGGAAGCTCGGTGAGCATCTCTGGGAGAAGCGGCGGATCCTCGTGACGCCGATCGATCACCCGGACGTGAAGGGGCTCCGGATCTCGCCGAGCGTCTGGACGACGCCGGCCGAAATCGACGTCTTCTGCGACGCGGTGGAGGCGGCGGTCAGGAGCGGGGTGAAATAGACTTGAAGAACGATCGCGCGGCGCCCGTATAATGATCCGAGCTCATTGCAGGAGACCGCCCATGCGCCACGCGCTTCTCGCGCTCACCGCCGCGTTCCTTGCGGCCGCGGTCCCGGCCCCGCACAACCACGACGGGAAGATCGACTTCATCCACGACACGGAGTTTGGTCTCGCCAAGGCGAAGCTCGAAAGCAAGGCCGCCATGCTCTTCTTCACCGCGGACTGGTGAGGGTACTGCACGAAGCTGGCGGCGGGACCGTTCAGCGAGGACAAGGTGGCGGCCGCAACGGCGCGCGTCGTGCCGGTCTATTTCGACTGCACCGACAAGACCGCCTTCACGGACATCAAGTCGAAGTACGGCGTCTCGGGCCTCCCGGCGGTCGTTTACATCGACCCAGAGGGAAAGAAACTCAAGGACATCGTCGGATTTACGGAGTCGGGGAATTACCTCAGCGCCATCGATTCCGTCGCCAAGAAGCTCCCGGGCCGCCCTTCCCTCTGGCAGAACTCGATCAAGGGCGCGCTCGCCCTGGGCAAGGCCCAGAAGAAGCCCGTGGCGCTCTACGTCGCGAAGGAAGGCGCCGACCCGCTCAAGATCACCGCGTACATGAACAAGAACCTCGGCGACAAGAAGACGAGGCTCCTCTGGACGTGGGAGACGGGCGCCGCCAAGGTGCTCGAGGCTCGCGGCCTCGAGATGGCCCCCGCCATCCTCATCTTCGACGCGGCCAAGGAGCCGGAAGAGCTCCTGGGCAAGGCGACGCTCAAGGAAGGGGACGACCCCAAGCTGCTCAACCAGGCGATCGACGAGATCCTGAAGAACGTGAAGAAGTAGCTTCGAGCGGCGAGCTCCGAGCTTCGAGCATCATTCAGATTCCAACCCTTCTCCGGGTTGGAGTCTGTTCGCGTATGCGGGACCAATGCCGCGTGAGATGATCGGCGAGGCTTGAAGCTCGGAGCTTGAAGCTCGAAGCTTCCCTTTAGTCTTCTTTCATCCTCGGCTCATCCGGCACATTCTTCGGAGGATCTTTCGGCGGGTCCTTGGGCGGATCCTTCGGCGGATCCTTGGGGGGTTCCTTGGGAGGATCCTTCGGCGGATCGGCCGGGGGGTCCTTCGGTCCGTCCTTCGGATCCGTCGCCGGCTTCTTGCCGCCGGTCTCGGTGGCGGTCCCGGGATGGACCACGCCGCCCGACCGCATCGGCGCCATGGCGGGATCGCGGTCGCCCGTCGCGAGGTGCCACAAGGTCACGAGGGCCAGGCCCGTCTGCGCGATCTTGTAGTCCTTCGTCATCTTCCAGTCGCTCCAGGTCGCGTCGGGCTCCTGGTAGCTCAACATCATCCCGGCAATCCGGAACAGCAGGGCCTGCGCGGTGCGCTTGGGGAGGAGCTTGACCGCGCGCGCCATGTACATGTGGCTGTAGAGGAAGTAATAGGGCGCCGTCATCCCCTTGCCGATGTGCGTCCCCGACTGGCCCTTGATCTTCTTCAGCAGGTGCACGTTGTTCAGCCAGTTCTCGATCGACTGCTTGAAGTCCTCCTCGTCGCCCTCGTCCGCGCAGGTCAGGGCGAAGGTGCAGAGCGGCGAGCGCGCCGAGGCGCCCAGGGGCGACATCGACGAGTTGTACCCGGGCATCTTCATGTAGCTGTAGGTGCCCTTGCCGATCTTCATCGACTTCACCATCTTGCAGGCGTTCGGGATCATCTCCTGGCAGGCCGCGGTCTCGACGCCCATGTTCTTGAGCGACTCGAGGATGATGATCGTCGAGGCGGTGGAGAACGAGCTCGAGTCCGGGATGAAGTTGTAGTAGTACCAGCCGCCGTCCTTGCG
>DATHFI010000162.1:0-2304 GCA_035490275.1 Planctomycetota bacterium | reverse complement strand
TGGGCTGCTCTCGGGGAGCGCCGTGTACCTCGACAGGAGATGCTCACCCATCTTCGCGAGCAGGTGCCGGGCTTCCGAATCCGAGAGGGACATGCCGTCCGGGCCGAAGCCGCCCCGGGCCGCGACGCGTTCAGCGAGCTTGCAAAGGGCGTCGCGCACTTCGGGGTCGGCAAGGTGTTCCGAGATTCGGATATGGGTCTCCCGGTGGGTGGTGGTGACCGAGGTGTACTGGTGGACCTGGATGCCGCCTGGGGGTTGGGGTCCGAAGTATTTGGGGTAGCGCCGCGCGACTTTCCACGCGGCCGCCGTCCAGTTGCCCGCCGCCGCGGCCTTCTCGATGATGGCGAGCCACCGGGTCAAGGCGCGGACTTCCGCCTCCTTGACGGCGTCGTGGAAGGCGCGGTACTCGCCGTCGGCCTCCCGCTCCCCCTGGCGCATCCAGGAGCGGAAGGCGGAGTAGCTGACACGGGCGGCCAAGGGCGCCAACTCCAGGGGGACGCCCATGGCGACGGATTGGAGGATCCGATCCCGCGCCTCGGGGGTGAACTTGCTGGGCCGGCCGGTTGTCACGACGGGAGCCTCACCCCGGGGCGGGTCTCGTTCACCCCCTTCTTCCCCGTGAAATTCTCCCACCGCTGGACGGCGACGTCGACGAAAGCGGGCGCGATCTCAATGGCGTAAACCCGCCGGCCCTCCCTTTCCCCCGCGATGATCTGACTGCCGGAGCCGGAGAAAGGCTCGAAGCAGACGTCGCCCGGCCGCGTGTGGGCGCGGATCGGGATTCCGAAGATCTCTAATGGCTTCTCGGTTGGGTGGACCCCCTCGATCTCCTTCTGGTCGATCTGCCACACGGTCGTGAGGTTGGGTTCGGGACGCTTGGCCGGGAGATTCCCCTCGATCCAACCGTAGAAGCACGGCTCGTGCTGCCACATGTAGTGGGAGTGCGTGAGGATTGGTCGGGCCTTCGCCCAGATGATCTGCTGGTGGACGAAAAGCCCCGCGCGCTTCCAGGCCTCCTCGACGAGGATCTGACGCCGCGACGCGTGCCACTGGTAGACGGCGGGGTTCGGGACGAGCGCTTCCCTGAGTGCGACCTCGAGGAACCGGAAGAAGAAGTCCCCGGAGGCTTGTGGGTCCTGGTACTCGTCCCAGTGCTTGTCCTTCACCTCGGGGCGATTCGACCAGCTCTGCGGATGATTGCCGCCGGTGTAGTCGACGAGGTACGGCGGGTCGGTCGCCATGAGGACGGCACGCTGGCCATCCATGAGCCTCCGGACGTCATCCTCCATCGTGGAATCGCCGCAGAGGATCCGGTGCTCGCCGAGCGCCCAGAGGTCGCCCGGCTGTGAAACGGGCACCACCGGCGGCTCGGGGATCGGGTGCGTCTCCTCCTTCATGTTCTCGGGCATCCAGGAGGCAAGGTCCTTCAGTTCCTCGTTCGAGAAGCCGGAGAGCGAGAGATCGAGGTCGAGGGCCGACAGGTCCTTGACGAGCCCGGCCAGGAGCTCCTCGTCCCACTCGGCCAGCTCCGTCAGCTTGTTGTCCGCCAGGGTATAGAGCGACGCCTGCTCGTCCGTGATGTCGGCCACCACCACCGGCACCTTGGTGACGCCCTGCTTCTTCAGCGCCTCGAGGCGGCCGTGGCCGGCCAGGATGCGGTAGGTCCCCTTCTGGACCACGATGGGGCTCAAGTAGCCGAAATTTTCGATCGAGCGGGCGATGGCGTCGACCGCGTGGTTCTTCCGGGGATTCCGGTCCCACGGCTTCAGACGCTCGAGCGCGACCGATTCGATCGTGGGCAGCTTCAGTTTCGTTACCATCCGGCTATCCCCCTCTCGTTTCATCCGGCATCATCCGCGTCAGGCGCGGATTCTCCATCCCCGGCGTCCGCGCTCGAGGGTGACGTGGCGGCGTCGGTGCCTGTTGGCCCCTTCCCATTCCCACCCCCGGCATGCCTCTCGGACCACGCCCAGAACTCCGCCTCCGCTCGCTTCAGCACCTCATCGAATAGGCCGGCCGCGTCCGGCCTGCGGGTGGCCAGAGCTTCAACCTCCACTCGTAGCATCCGCCCCACCGCCTCAAGGTCCCGGCCGACCTCCTCGACCCGGATAAGTTCCCCCTCCGCCTCACGATTCCGTCGCTCCGCCTCCGCCGCCTTCGCGGTCCGGTATCGCTCCAAGGCCGGCGACGCCCCGCCGACGAGGAGCGGGTCCAGGGGCTCGCCGTCGGGGCCGGTCGACCATTTCCGGGTGGCGCGGCGGTGGAGCGCCACGAGTAGCCCCGCGAGGGGGACCTGCGGATCTC
>DATHFI010000161.1:0-2977 GCA_035490275.1 Planctomycetota bacterium | reverse complement strand
CTCGCCCTGTACTACACGGAATTCGCACCGACCACGACGGCGCGCGACCGGAAGCGGGACGCCGCGGCGACGCTCGGCCTGAGACTCCTGCCGGTGGAGGGGGGAGGATTCCGCATTCCGGGACTTCCCGACCTCGAGCGGGTGACGCTCGACCTGGATGTGGTCACCGCGGGCGAGTGCCGGATCGAGAACAGCACCATCGGCGTGCTCGTCGAGGGAAGAGTGCACCTCACGGGCCGGGCGTCGCGGCCGGCGGCCAGCGGCCATGTGCGGGCGATCAAGGGGCAGGTCCGGCTCACCACGGGGCTCTTCCTGAAGATCCTCCGGGGCGAGGCCGATTTGCCGGCCAAGGCGGGAGCCGAGCCGACGATCCAATTCGAGGGGAGCGTGGGCCGGTTCGACCGCGAGATCCTCGTGACCATGACCGGGTCGATGGCCCTGCCCGCGCTGCGGCTCCAGTCGAACCCTCCGCGGAGCGAGGAGGAGCTGCTCGCGATGCTCGCCTTCGGCCATGCCCCGGGCCAGCTCGAGGGGGTCGACGCGGTGGGCAAGCTGATCGGGAAAGTCATCGATATCTACAGCGACACGTGGCCCGACGCCGACGCGGGGGACCGGTTCATCGAGAAAATCGGGATCGAATTCGGGGGCGATACCCAGGCCCAGCGTCCGGTGGCGCCGTGGGAGCTGCCCACGCGCGGGACCTCGCGCGGCACGACGGTGCGCACCGAGTATCTCCTCAACGAGTATTTCTCCATCGTGGCGGAGTCGGACCGAGAGGCAAACCTAAGTGGAGACCTCAAGCTAAGGATTCGCTTCCGGTGAGGGTTTGCCTCTCGGAGCTTCAAGTTCCCAGATCCCAGACTCCAGTTTCAGAAGCTCCCAGCTTCGTGCTTGAAGCCAAACTGGGGACTGGATACCGGAAACGGGGAGCTCCGACCCTCTGAATGCACTACCTCGCGTTCTTCCTTTGTGCGCTTGGACTGCAGGAACCTTCGTCTCTGGAGGTCGTGTTTGAGGGTCGAAAGGCCTTCCCCGAGACGGAGCTGCGGATGGTGGTCGACCGCGACCTCGAACGGTACCGTCGCGATCCCCGGCCCGCCACGCTCGACGACGCGGTCTTCCGGTTGAAGGAGCATTACAAGTCGCGCGGCTACAACTTCGTGGCGGTCGTGGCGGAGCGGCGGGAGCGGCGCCTCGTCTTCACCCTCATCGAGGGCCCGCTGGTGAAACTCGGGGCGCTCCGGTTCCAGGGCAACACGGTCTTCCTCCGGCGGGAGCTCCGGGATCTCCTGGAAGGCACCGCGTCGGGCCGCCGCCTGCTCTTCTCCAAAAAGCTCCTCGCCCTGCACGTGGAGACGATCCTCGTGGCGTACGGCGCGAAGGGGTACATCGAGGCCGCGGTCGCGGACCCCGCGCGGCTCTACGACGCCGCCGAGGAGAAGATGGATGTCACCTACAAGATCACGGAGGGGCGACCCTTCAAGATCGCCGCCGTCGGGCCCGCGCTCCCCGGCTTCGAGAGCCGGTACGCGGAGATGGCCGGCCAACCCTACGACCCCACGACTCCCGCCGAGCTGGAAGCCGCGATCCTCGACCACCTCCGCGAGCGGGGCTATCCGCATCCCGTGGTGGTCGCGACGCCCACGATCTATCGCGAAACCTGCAAGGTGACGATCGACCTCGAGGTCCGTCCGGGGAAGGGGGGGAAGGTGGGAGCGATCGAGGTCACGGGGAACAATTTGACCCGGAGTTCGTTCATTGTCAGCCGCGCCTCGCTGGTCGTCGGCCTCCCGTACCGCGCCTCGGAAGCGCGCGAGGGAGAGCGGCGGCTCCTCCGGACGGGGCTCTTCCGCCAGGTGCGGATCACGCCCGGGGAGGTCCAGGAGGGGACCGACCAGGTTCCGGTCACGATCTTCGTCGAGGAGATCAAGCCGGGGGAAGTCTCGGTCCGGGCCGGCACGGGCTCGCTGGACGGCCCGCGGGTCGGCGCGGACATCGCGTACGTCAACCTGTTCGGGGGCGGCGAGCTGGTCCGGCTCGGCGGGACGGTGAGCCGGACCGGCGGGCGGGCCGACTTCGAGGTGGGCTTCCCGTGGTTCCTGGGCTCCGATTTCCGCCCGGGCCTGTCGCTCTACTACGAGCAGCAGCAGCTTCCGAGCTTCGACGTGGTGTCGTACGGCCTCGCGCCGTCGGTCCTTTACCCGTTCACGGACAAGCACTCGGTGACGCTCGGCGCGCGGTACGCGGCGATCCGGACCGACAACGTCGATCCCGGGGTCCCGCCCGGCGACCTGCTCGACTTCCAGTACAACGCGGTCTTCCTGGCGACGTCGCTCGATTTCCGGGACAGCGCGCTGCTGCCCACGAGCGGGGTGCGGGTGACGGGCTCGATCGAGTGGGCGCCCGCCTCGTTCGCCACGGACATCGAGTTCCTCAAGGCCTCGGGGCGGGGCGATTTCTACGTGCCGCTTCCGGCGGACCTGGTCTTCGCGGTCTCGGTGCAGGGCGGCGTGATCAAGCCGCTGGCGGAGACGGTGGAGATCCCGATCTCGCTGAGGTTTTTCGCGGGCGGGACGAACACGGTGCGCGGGTTCAAGTACGGCACGATCGGGGAGCGGGTCGGCGGGGAGCCGACGGGGGGCGACGTATTTTTCTCGGTGCAGACGGAGCTGCGGTTCCGGATCTGGCAGGAGATCCACGGGGCGATCTTCACGGACCGGGGCGGGGTGTGGCTCGACTCCAAGGACGCGGCCTTCGACGACACGCGGTGGTCGGTGGGGGCGGGGATCCGGTACTACACGCCAGCTGGGGCGCTCGCCGTTGACGTCGCGTGGAATCCGTCGCGCGAAGAGGGTGAAGACCCGGTGGTGTTTCATATCAGCATTGGATTCCCGTTCTGAGTCACGGGTCGGGAGTCGAGGGTGGCTCTGTGGTACAACCCGGGCACATAGGTAACAGAACAGATCGGGGACATAGG
>DATHFI010000160.1:0-5262 GCA_035490275.1 Planctomycetota bacterium | reverse complement strand
CGATGCGCCGGATCGGCGCGACCTCCGCCGCGGTGGGCTCGACGCTGGAGCCGATGGTGACGGTCGGCCTGAGCTTTCTCATCCTCGGAGAACGGCTCACCCCGATCCAGCTGGTCGGGGGCGCGATGATCGTGGCCGCGGTGGCGTGGCTGGCTACGCGTCCTCCGGCCGCTTCCCCTTGAAGAGGACGAGCAGAAGGACGAGAGAAGGGACAACCAGGAGCGATCCCGCCGCGATGACCCCGAGGAACGTCCACAGCACTTCCCTCGGCGCGCGCGCCCCGTGCAGGGTGATTTCCGGCGGAATGAGGGCCGGATACTGCGCGAGGCCCCATCCGACGACGACCGCTCCGACCGTGACCGCGGCGCCGAGCGCCGCGCCGGTGAACCGGCGCCGCCAGAGCGCGATGATGGAAAAGGACCCCGCCCCCAGGGAGGTGAGGACGGCGGGCCACGCGCGGTCCTTGAATCCTTCCCAGAGAGCGGGAGCCGACGTCGCGATGATCGCGAGCCCGGCCGCCGAGAGAAGCCCCATCCACAATCCCGTCACGATCGCGCGCCGCCTCCATATTTCCGTGAGCGCCGCGTCGCCCTCGTTGCGAGCTTCCCGCGTCAGGTAGGCCGCCGCGAGGTAGGCGCAGATCCCCACCCCGAAGAAGGCGCAGAAGATCGAGACCGGGTTGATCCAGCCGGTGAGATGGTCGCCGGAGTATCCGCCGTCCGACGACACCTCGAGCTTCCCCGAGGCGATCGCCCCGACCGAGGCGCCGAGAAAGAAGGGCGCGGCGGTGGAGGCGAGGGCGAATACGGCGCCCCACAGGGTCTTCGAGCGGACGGAATCGGCGGCGTACGAACGGAAGGCGAAGCCGACGCCCCGGAAGACGATGCCGAGGAGGGCGAGGAGGAGCGGCACCCACAGCGCGCGGGAGAGCGCCGCGAAGGCCGGGGGGAAACCGCTGAAGAGGGCGACGAGGACGAAGATGAGCCAGACGTGGTTCGCCTCCCACACGGGCCCGATGGCGCGGTAGATGAGCGCGCGCTCCTTTTCGCCGGAGCGCAGCGCGGTGTTGAACTCCCACACGCCCGCGCCGAAGTCGGCGCCCCCCATGAGCGCGTAGAGCGTCACCCCCGCCGTCATCACGCCGATCAGGATGATTTCCGGTTCCATCGCGGCTCATTTCCTCGCCAGGTGGCGGAGGGCGACGATCGTCGCCGCGGTCAGCGCCGAATAGATGGCGAGCGCGGCCGCGAAGACCCACCCGACCCCCGGAGCGTCGGTCACCGCGTTGCGCGTCCGGAGGATCCCTTGGACGATCCACGGCTGGCGCCCCACCTCCGTAACGACCCATCCCGCCTCGAGGGCCATCGCGGCGAGAGGACCCGCCAGCGCCACCCACCAGAGGAAAACTCGGCCCCTCGGCAGGCGTTTCCTGAAGACCAGCGTTCCGCCTACCCAGGCGGACAGGGCGAGGAGCGCCACGCCGGCGCCAACCATCGCCTGGAACGCGAGGTGCACGACGGCGACCGGCGGCCGGTCCCCGCGCGGCACTCGATCGAGCCCGTTGACGACCGCGTCCGGGTCTCCGAAGGCGAGCCACGAGAGTCCGCCCGGAATCTCGAGCGCGAAACGCGTCGTCTCGGCCTCGGAGTCGGGCAGGCCTCCCAGCCGGAGCGGCGCCCGGGCTTGGGTACGGAACTGCCCTTCCATCGCCGCGAACTTCACCGGCTGGGTGCGCGCCACAATCCGCGCGGCCCAGTCGCCCGAGATCGCCTGGAGCGGCGCGCAGATCGCCCCCATCGCGAGCCCCAGCGCGAGCGCGCGACGCCGGTGCGGAGAGTCCTTTCCCCGCAGGATGCCGACGGCATACACCGAAGCCACCCCGAATCCGGCCACCAACCCCGCGGCGAAGATCATGTGCACGACCTGTGGCCCCGAAGCGGGATTGAGCATCGCCCGAAGCGGCTCCGCGTAGACGACTTTCCCGCCCACCAGGAGAAATCCCTGCGGGCAGTTCATCCACGCGTTGGCGGTGACGACGAAGGCCGCGGAGGCGATCCCCGCGATGGCGATGGGAATGGCCGACAACCAGTGTGCCTGCGGCGGGAGCCGGTCCCAGGTGTAGATGTAGATTCCGACGAAGATCGCCTCGAGGAAGAATGCGAAGGCTTCCATCGTGAAGGGAAGCCCGATGACCGAGCCGAAGGTCCCCATGAAATCGGGCCAGAGGAGGCCCAGCTCGAACGAGAGGACGGTGCCCGAGACCGCCCCGACCGCGAAGAGGACGCCGAAGCACTTCGACCACCGCCGGGCGATTATCCGCCAGCCCTCGTCCCGGGTGCGCAGGTACCTTCCCTCGGCGACGAGCAGGAGCACCGGGAGGCCGACCCCGAAGCACGCGAAGACGATGTGGAACCCCAGCGTGAGCGCCATCTGGAGGCGCGCCGCCAGGAGAGGTTCCATCGCCCCAATACTACGCCGCGGCCCCGCCGGCGCCACGCCGGGCGCGTGATATCATTTTGATATCAAAATGATACCATCGCCCCGGGAGGGGCCCGGATGGAGGCGATCGAGACGAAGCGGCTGATCCTGCGCGACTTCCGGATCGACGACTGGAAGGCGGTGCACGAGTACGCGGCCAATCCCCGGGCCGTCGATCATATGCCCTGGGGGCCCAATTCCGCCGATCAGACGATCGAGTTCGTGCGGAAGGCGATCGAGGACGCGGGCCGGCCCAACCGGAAAACGTTCGAGCTGGCGATCGTCCTCCGGGAGGAGGAACGCCTCATCGGAGGCACGGGCCTGCGAGTCTCGGGCACCGAGAACCGCGACGCGGGCATGGGGTACATCGTCAACCCGGCCTACTGGAAGCGGGGATTCGCGAGCGAGGCGGCCGCCGCGGTTGTCGAGTTCGGGTTCCGCCAGCAGGGCCTCCACCGGATCTGGGCGACGTGCGACCCGGACAATCCGGCCTCCGCGCGGGTCCTCGAGAAGATCGGGATGATCCGCGAGGGGCGGCTCCGCCAGAACCAGTGGAGGAAGGGGGACTGGCGCGACTCGCTCCTGTACGCTGTCCTCTATCCCGAGTGGAAGCTGGCGAGGGAGGCCTCCCTCTGAATCTTGCAATGGCCCGGCCCGCTGATATGCTCCAGCTTCATGGCGTTTGATCCCGACTCCGCCGCGACCTCGGATTCCGGCCTCTACGGACTCCCCTACTCGATCGACGAGTCGCGGTTCGTCATCGTCCCCGTCCCGTTCGATGCGACGACGAGCTACCGGGACGGCGCGCGCAACGGCCCGGCCGCGGTGTTCGAAGCGAGCCGCCAGGTCGATCTTTTCGACGTCGACTTCGGGCGGCCCTACGAACAGGGCATCGCCGCCGTGCCGCTCGAGGACAAGACGGTCCGGAAGATCGCCCAGCTGAACCGCGAGGCGCGCAAGTACGCCGTCCCCGTGATCGAAGCCGGGGGCCGGGTGGAGGGAAATCCGCGCCTGGAGAAGGCGCTTCTGGAGGTGAACCGCCGCGGCAAGGAGGTCAACGAACTTGTGGAGAAGGTCGCCCGGTCCCTTCTCGGCGAGGGGCGCACGCCCGTCATCCTCGGGGGCGACCACTCCACGCCGTTCGGCGCGATCAAGGCGTACGGGAGCGAGTTTCCAGGGCTGGGAATCCTCCACATCGACGCCCACGCGGACCTGCGGGAGGCCTACGAGGGATTCGAGTGGAGCCACGCGAGCATCATGAACAACGTCGTCCGCCGGATCGGAGCTCCGGGCGGAGTCGCGGCGATCGTGCAGGTCGGCATTCGCGATTTCGGGGAGAAGGAGCACGAGATGATCACGGCCGGCAGGCGCCGAGGCGCCACGATCATCACCACCTTCTTCGACGCCCGGCTGAAGGCGAGGCTCCACACTGGAGAAACATGGGGGTCGATCTGCGACGAGATCGTGGGCCACCTCCCGAAAAAGGTCTACATCAGCTTCGACATCGACGGGCTCGATCCCGTCCTCTGCCCCGACACCGGCACCCCGGTTCCCGGCGGGCTCTCCCTCAACGAGATGCTGGAGCTCCTTCGGGCGCTGGGCCGGAGCGGACGTCGGATCGTGGGGTTTGACCTCAACGAGGTCGCGCCGCGGCCTGGGACGTCGCTCGAGGAGTGGGGCTCGGACTGGAACGCCAACGTCGGCGCCCGGGTGCTGTACAAGATGATCGGCGCCGCCGCGCAGGGTGGATCGCCCGTCGCCGAACGCTGACAATTGATTACTGATTACGGATTACGGATGACTGATGACCGAATGCTGAAGTCTACTGAAGTCTAATCTCAAAAGTCTGAAGTCTGCCGATTTCCCCATCACAGGAGTGATCTGAACTGGAACCAGAACTGTTCCAGGAAGATCCGTCGCGGGCTCCGCCGGCACCACTCGGCCAGCTTCACTTCCGTCGAGTTCCTGCAATCCTCCTCGAAGAGCGCCTCCATCTTGGCCGCGAACGCCTCGTCCAGCACGATCGCCGTCACTTCGAGGTTGTTGAGGATGCTCAGGTGGTCGAGGTTGTAAGAACCCACGGCGCTCCAGACGCCGTCGATCACGCTCGTCTTCGAGTGGAGCACCGATCCCTGGAACTCGAAGATGCGGATCCGTCGCCGGAGCAGCCCTTCGAAGAGCGCCCGGCTCGCGTAATACACCGCCTGTACGTCCGTCTTGACCGGCGCGAGGATCCGCACGTCCACCCCGCGCGCGGCGGCCTGCCGGATCGCCCGATGGAACTTCAGGGAGGGCACGAAATAGGCGTTCGCGATCCAGACCCGCTGGCGGGCGTTCTTCAGCGCGTGCAGGTACGCGTTGCCGATCGCCTTGCGGTTCCGCCGCTGGTCCGATCCGATCGCGGCGACCAGCACGCCGCCCGGCCGGGGCGCCGCCGCCTCCGGCCATCCCTTGGGGAAGAGCGGATCGTCCTCCTCCTGCGTCCAGGTCTGCGCGAAGAGCGTCACCAGGTCCCGAACTTCCGGCCCCTCGATCTCGATCTGCACGTCGCGCCAGCCCTTCCCACCCTCCGACGCGGGGGCGTACTCGTCCGTCAGGTTCATGCCGCCGAGGAAGGCGGTCGAGCCGTCGACGACCACGATCTTGCGATGGTCGCGCCTTCGCCACGAAAACCAGCCGAGGGGACGGAAGGGGGTGACCACCGCGCCGGCCACGCGCAACGACTGGAAAATGGACGTCGAGGTCTCGCGCGAACCGAGGCCGTCGTACAGGACGCGGACGGTG
>DATHFI010000159.1:0-7605 GCA_035490275.1 Planctomycetota bacterium | reverse complement strand
CGCATCTCCGACAGGAGCCCGGAATCGGCCTGCGCCAGCGGCGTGGGAACGTTCACCTTGCGGAGGTGCTCGAGGTACCGGTCAAGCGGCTCGAGGTCAACCTTGGGACGGCCTTCGGCGGCGATCCGCTGCTTCCAGTAGTGGACGCGGTATTCGATCGCGCGCAGGGCGTCGTCCGTCAGCTTGTTCCTCTTGTCGAGGACCGCCTCGGGCACGGCGATCTTCCCGATGTCGTGGAGGAGCGCGGCGTACCGGAGCTCGCGGACCTGGTCCGGCGTGTAGCGCAGGCCGTCGAACTGGTCCTGGGGCGCGTTGTTCACCGCCTCGGCGATCGCGACGGCGTACCGCGCCACGCGGAGGCAATGGCCGTACGTCGTCCGGTTGCGCCGCTCCAGGGCCAGGGTGAAGCTCTGGACGAGGCCCTCGAACATCCGCTCGATCTCGTCATACAGGCGCGCCTTCTCGATGCAGACCGCCGCCTGCGACGCGAGCGAGAGGAGCAGTTCCTCGTCGAAGCCGTCGAAGTTCGCGACACCCGCCTCGACGTCGGTCGAGGTCCGGAGCCGGGCGTCCGCGTTCTTCTTCTTATTGATGAGCTGGAGGACGCCGATGATGTCCCCGTCCCGGTTTTTCATCGGAACGGCGAGCATCGATTTGCACCGGTAGCCCGACTTCTGGTCGAACGAGGTGTTGTACGAGAAGGGGACGTCCGGGGGGAGCCGGTAGACGTCCGCGAGATTGACGATCTCGCCGCTGTTCGCGACGTAGCCGGCGATCGTCGAGACGTTGAACGGCAGCCGGAACTCCTTGAAGGGAAAGGTGACCGAGTCGTTCTGCGTGAACTTGAGCACGAGGTAGGGCGTGCTCTTCGAGATCGTGTCCTTCGCCGTGGCGTTCGCGAGGAATTCGACCTCGTCCTCGCGGATGTAGATGCTGCCCGAGTCGGCGCTCGTCAGGGTCCGGCTTTCCCGGAGAATGAGGCCGAGGAGGGCGGCGAGGTCCTTCTCCGCGCTGAGGGCGGCCCCGATCTCCTGGAGCTTCTGGAAGCGCCGGATGAGCCCCCGGTGCTCGCGCGGGAGGGCTTCCAGGATGCGCGACCCCGTGCCCAGCATGGCTTCTCCTTCAGACCACTTCCGACACGGCCGCCATGTCCCGGTTGGCCGCGATCGCCGCGCCCCGACGGGAGATGGCGATGACCCCGACGGGAATCTCCGCCGGCAGCGACGCGACGCCGCGCTCGCAGGCCCGGGCGATTTCCTCGCCCTGGGCGATCCAGTCGTGGACGGCGCGGGCCAGCATGCGGCGGATGATCTCCTCGCCGATCCCCGTCGTCGCCACCGCCGCCGCGGCGCCCGCGTAGAAGCCGCACCCGACGAGCGGGGTGTCGCCGACCCGGCCGTGGAGCATGGGGCTGGCGCCTCCCGTCGAGCAGGCGGTGGCCAGCGTGCCGTCGCGGTCGAGGGCGACGACGCCGATCGTGTCGCACCTCGCGAAAATCTTCTCGTAGGAGACGGGAAAGTTCCAGTGCCTGCGGAGGTCGAAGTTGCGCCACGCGTCGCGCATCTCCTCGAAGCGCCCGTCGGTCAGGGCCTTGCGGATCGCCTCGTACGCCTCCCGCGCGTGGCTCGAGGGCTTGTAGTAATCCTCGAAGCCGCATCGCCGCGCGAATCCGACCGCCCCCTCGCCGCTGAGCAGGATGTGCGGGGATTTCATGACCTCGCGCGCCACGAGGACGGGGTTTCGGACGCGCTGGATGGCGGCGACGCAGCCGAGGCCGCCCCGGGAGTCCATGACGGAGGCATCCATCTCGATGGTGGTCCCGTCGAGCCGGAGGGAGGAGCCGGAGCCGGCGTTGAACCGTCCGTCGTCCTCGAGGGCGACCGCCGCCGACACCGCGGCCTCGAGGGCCCCGGTCCCCTCGCGGAGCCTGCCCAGGGCCGCGGCCGCGGCCTTGGCGCACCCGTCCTTCCAGGCCGGGGGCGACCCGGCGCCGCCGTGCACGACGAGGCCGTAGCTGATCATGGTTGGGGCTGTGATTGTAGCGTGGAATCAGGAATCAAGAATCAGGAATCAGGGTCGGAGCCGGGTGCTCCAAGCTCCCGATCGGACGCTCCCTTCCTCATTCCAAATTCCTGATTCCTCATTCTTGATTTCGTCGTCAGGGCCTCGGACTTTCAAATTTGTTCATCAACTTGAAGAGCGCCAGCATCGAGAGGAAGACGACGAGCGCGGCGGCGCTCGACCCCGCCCCCACCGTCAGCGGAACGGCGCCGAGGAATCCGGCGAAGAAGCCGACGAAGACGACGACGAGCCCCAGCGGCCCGGCCACGCGCGGAAGGAGGCGCCCCGCGAGGAAAAAAGCGGCCAGCCCGAGGAGGATGGCCGCGCTCCCCACGACCAGGAGCCACCGCAGTTCCGTGGGTTCCTCGGGCGGAACGTTCTTCTCGCCGACCACGAAGGCCTTCAGGACCGTGACCGGCTTCTTGGGGTTCTTGTCGGGTCCGAGCTCGCCCCCCGCGATCGCGGAGAGGACGTCATCCCCGCCGTCGAGCTTGCCGAAGACCGTGTACCTGGTATCGAGATGGGGCGCGTCCCCCAGGAGGATGACGAAGGTGGTGCGGGCGCTGTTGAAATCGTTGTCCTCGCGCGCCATGGAGAGGATCCCGCGGACATGGCGGATCTTGCTGAACTCCGCCTGGAGCCGCTTGGTGGCCAGCTCCGCGAGCTCGGGGGTCAGCGTCCCGAGGCGCTCGTACTCCCCCCCGTTCTGCACGGCGAATCCCGGAACCACCCGGAAGAACCGCGTCCCGTCGTAGAAGCCCTTCCGGACCAGCCGGAGAAAGTGGCGGCAGTGGACCGGGGCGGTCTCCTCGTACAGGGCGATGACGAGGTCGCCCTTGTCGGTCCGCAGGACGATTCGCTCCCGGGAAAGCGCCGGTTCCCGGGACTGGGCCGGGAGGATGAGGAGCGCGGCCAGGGCGAGGACGGATTTCATGCGGTGACGCGCGCGGGCTGCGGGGCGGGCCGCAGCATGTCCGCGATGTTCACGAGGAGCGGCGAGCTGACCTTGGGGTTCTTGAGCTTCCAGATCACGCCGTCGACGAAAAAGTGGTGGATCTGGACGGCCGAGAGGATGACGGGGTAGGCCACCCCCGTCGGCACGCCGAAGCGCGCGGAGAGCTCCGGCAGGATGTAGAAAAGGACGGCGCCGCCCCCCAGGTTGACGACGAACCACCGGGCGCTCTCGCCGAGGACGAAACTTCCCGAGGGCGCGATCCCGTTCTCGTCCATCTTCTCCTTCAACTGCATCGACCACGCGATGAGCATGTACTGGAGGCTGTGGAACATCGGCACGAAAATGTAGAAGTTGGCGAACTTGCTCCCCGGGACGAACCAGACGAATTGCGTCAGCGCCGGCAGGAGGACGATCGGCGGAAGGATGCGCCGGTTGGTGATGCACCACCGGATGATCATGACCAGCAAGAGGGCTCCGCAGGCGTACATGCCCCAACGCGCCGCCTCGGGGAACCACGGGGGGAGTCCCAGCCTCGCATAGGCGACGTCGTAGTACGGCACGGGGATCGTTCCCGTCTGACCGACGGAAGTCGTGAAGATGTAGGTTCCGAAAATGAAACCCGCGAGGGCGAAGCGGGTCACCTTGTCCACGGCAAATCCGGCGCGCCGGGAGTAGACGAGCGAGATGCCCACGGACTGGCCGCTGAAGTGATAGGGCGACCAGATCAGGAACAGGAGGACGAAGAAGGGGGCGACGGCGTCGGGGAAGGCGAAGGAGGCCCAGGTGGCCGCCACGAGGATCACGGGAACCGCGAACGACGTGAAAGGATACTGCGCGATGTTGCTTCGGGAGTGGTAGAGCCGATAGCTGGTGGCGGAGAAGTGCGGCCAGTTGATGACCCAGGAGAGGTAGAAGGCCCCGGTCTGGGCCCACTTCTGTCTGGTATAAACGTCACCCGATACGGCCTTGAATCCCCACAGGGAGGCGCCCAGGCAGACCAGGAAGAAAAGGACCGAGACGCCGCCGATGATCCCCCAGTCGACGGGCGCGTTCACGAAATAGAGCGGATGTCGCTTCGGGGCGGGCGGGGCGGCGACGGCGGCTTCCATACAACGCCCGATGATACCTCACCGTGGCGCGTCGGCACAACGCGCTGATATCATGCCTCGATGTCCGATTCCGACGCGCGCTCTCCCGCCATCCGGGTGATGCTCCTGCCCCGCGACACCAACGAAGCCGGCACCATTTTCGGCGGCGTGATCCTGTCGCACCTCGACCTCGCGGCCGCCGTGGAGGCGCGCAAGTTCGCCAACCGGCGGTTCGTGACGGCGGCGATGCGGGAGGTCGAGTTCGTGGCCCCCGTCTACGTCGGCGACATCGTCTCGTTCTACACCCGCACGACCCGGGTCGGTCGGACCTCCGTCACGGTGCACGTCGAGGTGGAGGCGGAGCGGCGCACCGACGGAAGCAAGGTGAAGGTCACCGAGGCCGAGGTCATCTACGTTGCCGTGGACGACGCCGGCCGGCCGACTCCCGTTCGACAATAGTCAGCACTCAGCAAGCTCTGTTGAAACCGTCTCCTCACCACGAAGACACAGAGCCACCAAGAAGAGGGATCCTTGGAATGCGCCCGCCGGCGTTCGTGTCCCGAAGGGCCACGAACCGGCCCCGGAGGGGCCAGGGACGGCAGGAAGAGCCGCGGAGAGAAGGCGCCTTCTCTCGCGGCTCTCCCGGCCGTCCCTTCCGGCGGGCGCTCAACCGATCGGCGTCCGCCTGGTGTCTTGGTGGTGAAGGAAAAGGATTCCAACAGAGCTCACTCAGCAGTCAGCAGTCAGCGGGCCGGGAATCCAGAATCGAGAATCCAGAATCGTCCGGTCGAGGGCTAGGGTGCCGGTCCGTCAATGGTCGGGTAGAACGTGAGAGGTATACTGGACTCACATCGCTGGGCGGTGGTGTAACGGTAGCACGAGGGATTTTGGTTCCTTCTGTCCAGGTTCGAATCCTGGCCGCCCAATTCGCCTTCGCCGGACTCTGTGGCCGGCATCGGCGGAATGCGGATTCCTGATTCCAAATTCCTGATTCCAAATTCCTGACTTCGCTTAAGGAATCACCAGGACCTGCCCGGGATAGATGAGGTTGGGATTGGCCCCCACCACCGTCCGGTTGGCTTCGTAGATCCTGGGCCAAGCGTGGATGTTGCCGTAGTAAACCCCGGCGATCTTCGAAAGGCTGTCCCCGCGTCGGACCGTGTAGGTCCTGAGCCCGGCCACCGCCGTGGCGGCAGCCCCCGCCGTGGCCGCCCGGGCGGCTCCGGCGCCGGCGAACGCGGCCGTCCCGCCCGCCCAGGTCACGGTCTCGCGCACGGAGCCGTAGCAGTCGAACTCCATGGCCAGCCCTTCGCGGTGGAACCGCGCCATGAATTCGTCCGTGACCTCGATGCCGAACAGCGTCACCTTCTTCCCGCCGTCCCAGTTGTAGCGGTCGAAGAACTTGTACTCGAAATCAAGTTTGTAGGACCCCGTGGGCTCGACCGTGGCGATCCCCTTCCCCCACGCGGAGTACCCGCCGATGGCGAAGTACCAGTTGTAGCTTTCGGCCTTGGTGTTGTAGAGGTGCGGCGTGCTCCGGGTGGAGGTGATTTCGTGGACGCCGGGAGGTAGGGTCTCCACGAACCGCTTGGCTTCCTCGAGCTCGCGATTGTAGTTCGTCCGGGCCGCCGGCACGTCGTCGAGCATGTCCTCGAGATCGATGGTGTAGTCCGTCCCCACGTTTCTCATGTAGTGGAGCATGTGCTTGGCGGCGTCGTCGCCGACCACGATCGCGGCGCTCGGCAGGATGTCCAGGATGGCGGCCTTCTTCAGGACCATCTCGACCGTGGTGGGGTCGGAGTTCCAGACCCCCGCGCCCGGATCCCGGCTGACCGGCGGATCGGTGTTGCCCACCATGTAGTTGACCATGTCGGTTCAGCTTCGCGTGGAGCCGCTCACGCGCCCACGATCACCTTGACCTGGCTGGGCGCGAGCTGCATCCCCGCCGGGAAATTGTCCTTGTTGTGCGACGTCATGCTCGTCACGTGGGCCACATCCTTCCCCTCCGCCTTCACGGTGGACGATCCCATCTTGAACACGACCTTCCCCATGTTGCAGCTGGAGGAGACGCCGCCCGCGACCCCGGCTTCGTCCCCGCTCGACGAGGGGATCTCCGTGTCCTTCGTGACGACGGGCTGGTTCTCGATCTTCACTTTGCTGGAGCAGGTCCCCCCGCTCGCGGCCGACACCTGCGCGATGTTCGGATAGGGGATCGGTATCGGGGACGGCGAGGGCGGCGCCGGGGTTTTGCAGACGTCGGGAAAGCCCATGCACATGCCGCCGCCCTTGGACGAAGCGGGAAACATCGCGTCGCCTCCTTATCCGAGATGGATCTTCTCGCCGTCGATCCGCACGTCCCCAGTGGCGCGCTCCGTGATCCGGCCGGCGCGCACGTCCCACGTCTCGTCCACCACCGAGCGGACGGACCCCGCGCGGATGTGGAACGCCTCGGCCACCCGTCGGTAGGCGCGGACAAAGCGCTCAAACACCGACCGCGCGGCGAGCTCGAGGCGGTCCGCCCTCACTTCCACCTCGGGCGCCTCGATTCGGACGCCTTCCGCCGCGACCAGCCCGATCGAGCCGTTCGGCGCGCGAAGTTCGAGGTCGCCCGGGGCGATGAACGACGTGACGCCGCGGCCGTGGAGGACGCCGATGACGTACCACGCTTCGTCCTGCCCCACCGCAAGCACCGTATCCCCCGGCGCGGGCCGGTAGGGAAAGGCCAGCGCGAGGGCGGCCCACGTCTCGCCTTCCCCGATCGAAAGTCTCACCCGGGCGCCGTCCACGGCGATGACTTTCGCGGGCCCGAGCTGCGCCGTCGTTTCCGTCAGCATGGATCCTCCTTGGGGTGATCTTGTCGAACCCCTACTTCTTGTCCAGGGGAGGCGGCTTCCAGCCTTCCGCGTCCAGCCGGTCCGAATCCGTCCGTTTCACCAGCTTCAGGTTCGCCCCGTCCCACCGCGCCGTCCGCTCCCGGACCGCGTGAAGCGTGGCTCCGAGCAGGTCCGCCTTCGTGAAGTCCGCCCCCTCGACGACCGCGAAGGAAAAGTCGGTGTACGCCAGCTTCGCCTCGTGAAGGACCGCGAGCGTGAGGTCGGCCTTCAGGAAGATGGCCTGGTGGAAGTCGGCCCGGGCGAGATTGGCCGATTTCAGCTTCGCGCCCGCGAAGGACGCCTGCCTCAAGTCGGCCCCTCCGAGTTTCGCTCCCTCGAGGTCCGCGCCCTCGAAGACCGCGAAGCGGGCCGACACGGAGGTCAGCGTCGCCCCTTTCAGCTTGGCGCCCGTCAAATCGGCCCGCAGGAGGACCGCCTCCGACAGGTTTGCGCCCGCGAGATCGGCTCCCGTGAATTCCGTGTCGGAGAAGTCGCACTTCGCCAGGTCCCGCTGCGCGAGCGCGGCGCCCGCGAGCGTGCACTTCAGGAACCCGGTCAACGCGATGCGCGCCTTGGAGAGGTCGATCCCTGTGAAGTCGGTCGAGATGAATCGGGCCTCGCCCATGTT
>DATHFI010000158.1:0-2438 GCA_035490275.1 Planctomycetota bacterium | reverse complement strand
AAAGGGAGAAACCCAGATGCGCTTCATGATGCTGATGATTCCCAAGGGCTATGAAAGCGCGAAGCCCGGAACGACGCCCGACGCCAAGACGGTGGCCGCGATGATGAAGTACAACGAATCGCTGCAGAAGGCGGGCGTGCTGCTCGCGCTCGACGGCCTCCACCCGCCCTCGATGGGCGCGCGCGTCTCGTTCCCCGGCGGCAAGCCCAAGGTGACCGACGGGCCCTTCCCCGAGGCGAAGGAGGTGCTCGGCGGCTACTGGATGATCCAGGTGAAGTCGAAGGAAGAGGCGATCGAGTGGGCCCGGCGCTGCCCCGGATCGGGGAACGAGGTGATCGAGATCCGCCAGGTTCAGGAGATGTCGGACTTCCCGCCCGACGTCCAGAAGGCCGCGGCCGGATTCTCCGAAATGCAGACGAAATCGGGTCGCAGCAAAAAGTAGCGATCCGGCCTGAAGCTCGAAGCTTGAAGCTCGGAGCTCGACATGGTCTGATCGGCGGCCGTGACGGCCACCGACACCCATCGCGCGATCGAGGCGGTCTGGAGGATCGAGTCGGCGAAGCTCATCGCCGGCCTCGCCCGGATCGTCCGCGACGTCGGCCTCGCCGAGGACCTCGCGCAGGACGCCCTCGTCGCCGCGCTCGAACAGTGGCCGGAAGCGGGGATCCCCGACAATCCGGGCGCCTGGCTCATGGCCGCGGCGAAGAATCGGGCGATCGACTTCCTCCGCCGGAGCAAGCGGCTCAATCGCAAGCACAAGGAGCTCCGGCACGAGCTCGAGGCCCGGCAGGAGACGGCCGTGGCGGATAACGACACCGCGATCGACGATGAGGTCGGCGACAACCTCCTGCGTCTCATGTTCACGGCCTGCCACCCGGTCCTCTCATCCGAGGCGCGCGTGGTGCTGACCCTGCGGTTGCTCGGAGGCCTGACCACCGATGAGATCGCGCGCGCTTATCTCGTGCCGGAGCCGACGGTCGCCCAGCGGATCGTCCGGGCGAAGCGGACCCTCGCCGAGGAGCGCGTCCCCTTCGAGGTGCCCCGGGGGTCTGAGCTCGCGGCCCGGCTCTCGTCGGTCCTCGAGGTCGTTTATCTCGTCTTCAACGAGGGCTACGCGGCGACCGCCGGCGACGACTGGATGCGGCCCGGGCTCTGCGAGGACGCGCTCCGTCTCGGCCGGATCCTGGCCGAGCTCGCCCCGAAGGAGCCCGAGGTCCACGGCCTCGTCGCGCTGATGGAGATCCAGGCGTCGCGCTCGGGCGCACGGGTCGGCCCTTCGGGAGCGCCGATCCTGCTGCTCGACCAGGACCGCGCGCGTTGGGATCAATTGCTCATCCGCCGGGGACTCGCGGCGCTCCGGCGCGCCGAGGAGTTGGGCGGGGCCGAGGGTCCGTACGCGCTGCAGGCGGCGATTGCGGCCTGCCACGCGCGGGCGCGCACTCCGGCGGAAACGAATTGGAAGCGCATCGCGGCGCTGTACAAGACGCTCGCCGAGCTCGCGCCCTCCCCCGTCGTGGAATTGAATCGCGCGGTCGCAGTGGCGATGGCGGACGGTCCGGCGGCGGGCCTCAAGCTCGTCGACCCGCTGACTTCCGAGCCGCTGCTCAAGGCGTACCACCTGCTGCCGAGCGTGCGCGGCGATTTCCTCTTCAAGCTGGGCCGCCTCGACGAGGCCCGCGCGGAGTTCGAGCGCGCGGCGTCGCTCACGCGGAACGGCCGCGAGCGCACGCTGCTCCTCCAGCGCGCCGCTTCATGTAACCAGTCAAAACCCTGACAAGGAGATTCCCATGCGCTACGTCGACGGCTATGTCCTGCCCGTCCCGAAGAAGAACCTGGCGGCCTATCGGCGCCTGGCCAGGATCGGCTCCCGGCTCTGGAAGAAACATGGCGCGCTCGAGTACTTCGAATGCGCCGGCGACGACCTCAAGGTGAAGTTCGGGATGCCCTTTCCGCGGCTCGTCAAGCCCAGGCCGGGCGAGACGGTCGTCTTTTCGTTCATCGTCTTCAAGTCGCGCGCGCATCGCGACGCCGTCATCACCCGGGTGATGAAGGACCCCATGCTCGCGAAGATGCCGAAGAAGATGCCCTTCGACCCCAAGCGAATGGCCTACGGGGGCTTCAAGGTCCTCGTCGAGGCTTGATCGGGCGGAAAAAAAGAAGGCCCGTCCTTGCGGACGGGCCTTCGAGTACTTCCCGGCGGCGGCTCCCCTACAGGCCGCACCCCGCGAATTTCTGGTCGCTCTTGGGCGGTTCCGAACCGTCCTTGGCCGCCTTGACGGCTTCCACCACGAAATCGTGGTCCTTGCTGGTGAATCCGCCGCGGTAGACGAGCTTCCCGTCCTTGTCGAGCACGTACGTCGTGTTCACCTGCTTCGCGCCGAAGTGGTCCCGGAGCTTCTTCTCCGAGTCGAACGAGCAGGGATAGGCCAGCTTGTTCT
>DATHFI010000157.1:0-3780 GCA_035490275.1 Planctomycetota bacterium | reverse complement strand
GCACGAGCCCTTCGAGATCCTGGCGGAGGTCCCCCCGAACGACCGGGACTTCGACGGCCGGGGCCGGGGCGCCGGAATGTATCTCTACTTCCGCGACTCCAAGGATTTCGCGCTCGAGAAAATCGACGCCGCCCTTTCCGACGGCCTCAAGGACCTCCTGGAGCGGGATGCCACGGGACGCCCCTTCTTCTCGCTCGCGATCGAGCCGGACTCGACCCCGGGCCTGAAGAGGGCGCTCTTCATCATTTCCAGGAAGGACGCGGGCCGGGTGATCGAGGTGAAGGAGAAGATCCGGACCCTCGGCAAGGCCGGCAAGATCCCGCTGACGAGCGACCCCTTCGTCGCGTCCGAGAAGGTGCACGCCACGGTGGCCGCCGAGATGCAGAACAGCGCCGCCTGGGCCATGATCTGGTCGTGGGTCTTCATGATCATCTACATCGTCGTCCGCTTCCAGAAGTTCGCCTTCGGCATGGCGGCCGTTCTCGCGCTGATCCACGACGCGATCCTGGCCGTCGGCTTCACCTCGCTGGCGGGCTGGATCGTCCCGAAGAGCTGGGGCCTCAGCTTCGAGATGAACATGAACACCCTGGCCGCCGTGCTCACCATCATCGGCTACTCGGTCAACGACACCATCGTCACGTTCGATCGGATGCGCGAGAACTTCGGACTGATGAAGAAGGAATCCTTCCGGGAGATCATCAACGCGAGCGTGAACCAGACGCTTTCGCGGACGATCCTGACGGCCTTCACCGTCTGGGTCACCTGCATCGTGCTCTACTTCTTCACCATGACCTCGGGCGGGGGCATCGCCTCCTTCGCCTTCCCGATGCTCATGGGCGTCATCGTCGGCTCCTACTCGACGGTCTACATCGCCGCGCCGATCCTGATCTGGTGGTTCCGCGGGAAGAAACCGATCACGGCCTGAGTGACAGACTTCAGACTTCAGAAGTTCTCAGTTTGACTGAATTCTGAAGTCTGAGGTCTGAAGTCTTTCTCAGAATCAGGTCAAGGTTTCCCGCCGTCATTGCCGATATTTCCCCTGACGCTGTAACGCTTCCATAGAGGGGGACAATCATGACCACCAAGGTGAAAGTCGCCATCGCCGCCGTCATCGTGGCGGCCATCGGGGCCGTCGTCGGCTACGACCTGATGCAGGCCAAGAACCGCGCCACCACGGCCGAAACCGCGCCGCGCGACGAATCGGGCCTCACGCTGGTCCGCGAGACCTCGAACGCGGGAACTCCCGCCCCGGAGACCCCGGCCAACGCCGCGGCCGTGATCGGCGAGGCCGACCGGCGCGAAACCGGACCGGCCGGCGCTCCTCCAACCCAGCCCGACCGGACCGCGGCCCCCGCGCCCGTCCCGGCGCCCCTCCCGGTCGATCCCCACCCGGCGACCGAGGAGTACGTCGTCCAGGCGGGAGAGACCCTCGCCGCCATCGCGGAAAAGAAGTACGGCGATCAGAACAAGTGGACGATCATTGCGAAGGCCAACCCGACGGTGAACCCGAACAAGATGAAGGTGGGCGCGAAGCTCGTCCTCCCGAGCCCCGCGGCGACTCCGAACCCGGCCCCCGAGGCCGCCGCGGCAAAGGCGGAGCCCGATCCCGCCCCCGCGGACGGCTCGCCCCGGACGTACACGATCCAGGTGGGCGACTCGCTCTCCAAGATCGCGAAGCGGTTCTACGGGACCACCACGGCCGTCGCGAAAATCAAGGAAGCCAACGTCGAGGCGCTCCAGGACGTGGACTTCCTCGCCGTGGGCCTGAAGCTCGTCCTCCCCGAAATGCCGGCCAAGGCTCCGCCCACGGTCACGAAGGGCGAGCCGGGCACGAACCACACGACGGAAAAGGTGGATCCCCAAACCCCCACCGGCCGGACCCACACGGTCGCCCGCGGTGAGAGCCTCTGGAAGATCGCCGACAAGTACCACGGCGGCCTGGGCGTCCTCGCCTTCATGGACAAGCTCGTCGCGGCCAATCCCGACAAGCTCTCCTCGAAGAACACCCCGCTGCACGTGGGCTGGGCCCTCGCGATTCCGAACATCGAATAACCCAGGCGCAACCCGCCGACGACGGGCCGCCCCCCCGGGCGGCCCGTTTTATTTTGGGGACAGACTTCAGACATCAGACTTCATTAGACGGCAGTTCTGAGTACTTCTGAAGTCTGATGTCTGAAGTCCGACGACTATCGATTATCATGATCCGATGGTCGTCCGTTTCCAGTGCCCCTCGTGTTCCTACGACGCTCCCGTTCCCGACGAATACGGGGGAGCCACGCTGAAGTGCCCCCAGTGCGCCACCGCCTCGGTCGCCGGGGCCGGGGGCCGCGACGGCGAGGCCCCCACCCGCCCCTGCCCCTTCTGCGCGGAACCCGTGCGCCTCTCCGCCCGCAAGTGCCGCCACTGCGGCGAAATCCTCGACCGCAACCTCGCCATCGCAAAGCAGCAGGAGCGCCTGAAGGAGATCGAGCGGCGGCAGGCGCTGCTCGTCACGGAGCTTCCCGGGTCCCGCGCCGCTTTCATCTGCGGGGTGCTTTCGATCCTCTCCGCGCCCGGCATGTTCGTGGGCGTGGCGCTCGGGAGCGTCGCGATGTTGCTCGGGACCTCCTCGCTCAAGGAGGCGCCGCGCCATCCCGGGCTCCCGGGAGCGCAGCGGGCCCGCCGGGCGATCCTCCTGGGGGCGCTCGGCGTGCTGACGAGCCTTCTGATCTTCGCCATGCTCCTTCCCCGGCTCAAGGGCGCCTTTCGGGATTAGCGTCCGATGCTCTTCCTCCCCTTCGACCGGAAGATCAACGATCGCATTCCCTGGGTGATCTGGGGGCTCCTGGCGGTCAACGTGGCCGTCTTCGTCGTCGTGAACTGGTTCCACAGCCTCCGCCACCTCCAGGACATCTTCAACAATTACGGGGCGATCCCCCACGATCTCCACGGGTACGCCTGGGTCACCCACCTCTTCCTCCACGCGAACGAGGCGCACCTGGTCGGCAACATGGCCTTCCTGCTCCTGTTCGGGATGAACGTGGAGCGCAAGCTGGGCCCGGCGGTGACGCTGGGCGTCTATCTCCTCTCCGGATTCGCCGCGCTGGCGGCCTTCGCGGCCGTCAATTCCGATCTCCGCCACCCGCTCATCGGGGCGTCGGGGGCCATCTCGGGCGTCGTCGGCATGTACCTCGTGCTCTTCCGCCGGCGGGTCGTCGACGTCCTCTGGTGGGCGTTCGTCGTCGCGGGAATCGTGCGCCTGCCCGCGGTCTTCGTGGCGACCTTCTGGTTCGCGCTCGAAGTGCTCCAGGCGCTCCTGTTCAACAAGTACGCCGAGGTGGCCCACTGGGCCCACGTCGCGGGCTTCGCCGCGGGGTACCTGGTCATCCTGGCCGGCCGGAGGATCCTCCCCTCGTACCCCGATATCTACGCCTCGACCGAGGACGCGCCCAAGGCGGCCGATCGGTTCGAGGAAAAGGCCTATATTCCCGAGGCGCCGGCGGGGCCCAAGGCGGACGGACTCCGGCTGATCGCGAGGGACTGGAGGCCGCTGACCTCGGGGCTTCGCCGGATCGTCGATGGCGTCCTCCCGGGGTCCGGGGCCTTCGCGACGCCGGCGCGCATCGCCGCCGGGCTGGCGCCGCCGCAGGCGGAGGATCTTCGGGCGCGGCTGGAGCGCGCGGGATTCCTCGCCCTGATCCAGCCCCAGGAGCGGGAGATTCCGAGCGCGCCGCTGGTGTTCATCGACGAGCTCTCGGCAGGCTCCGAGGGCCTCATCTTGCGCGACCCGCGCGGTGTGGG